>JAHKZS010000256.1 GCA_020626545.1 bacterium | reverse complement strand
ATTTATAAGCCTCAACTATAGCGAACTTACTTTTTTCACTCAGTACGTTTTTATCGTTTTTATTATCTTTTTTACTCTTAGAACGAGCTTCGTTTAAAGCTTTTTCTTCTTTTCTCTTTAAGTTAGGTAATTTAATTTTCATATCGCATTACCCCGCTTTCTCAAAGTCAACAATCTCAGCGAATACGGGGATATTGTACATCTTGGACAGGTCATCGCCCGGCTTAAGAGTTGTATCAATAATCTCAAGCATAAACGAAAGTAATATACCTATCGCGAAACCAATAGCTAAACCGTATAAGGTATTCTGGTTAACATTCGGAGAAGAAGGCGATGTCGGAACAGACGCTCCGCTTATCTTACTAACTTTACCGTTTCCTTTACCGTACATATCCGCAAAACACTTAGGAGACTGATCGGCGAGCTGATTCGCGACATTAGCGGCAACCTGAGGATTGGAAGAAGAAACATTAATTTTAATAAAGTTAGAATCAACTTCATTTTTTTGAACTTGTTCAAATACTACGGTAGCTCCCGACATCAAGGAAGTCATCTCAGGCATATTCTCAAATAAAATTACACAACTTGAGGCGAGAGAAGCGGACTGCTGGATATCGCTTACAGCGACACGTCCCGCCTGGGTAGCCTGGTAATATTTTGTAGATTTTACAGAAATATCCTCGTTATAGCTCTGGATAAGAATAAGAGAAGAAGTAGAATAAACGGGCGTAATAAAGAAGCTCGAATATCCATACGCTATAAGAGTCACCAAAGCGGTAATTAAGAAAATTAATTTTATATGTCTTAAAAGCATATAAAATATTTTTCTAGGAGTTAGATCCTTTGGCATACAATACCCTCCCAATTAACACATATGTATTTATTATATACCAGTGTGTAAAATATATATTTCTTTATTAGAAATATAAAAAATTTAGGCTGTCAATGACAGCCTAAAATAATTACCAATTATTATCTTAATACGTTGAGCAATACGCCCGCGGCAACAGCCGAACCGATTACACCGGCAACGTTCGGACCCATAGCGTGCATCAAAAGGAAGTTTCCTGGGTTTTCCTCCTGACCGACTCTCTGGGATACACGAGCCGCCATAGGTACAGCGGATACACCCGCGGAACCGATAAGCGGATTAACCTTTCCGCCTGTTACTTTATACATAATCTTTCCGAACAATACACCGAACGCAGAACCCATCATAAACGCTATAAGTCCGAGCACAATGATTTTAATTGTGCTTAAAGACAGGAAGTTTGTACCTGTAGCGGTAGCTCCAACAGTAGTACCAAGGAAGATTGTGATAATATTCATAAGCTCGTTTTGAGCTGTTTTTGATAATCTGTCCGCTACACCCGATTCTTTAATAAGATTACCGAACATAAGCATACCTACAAGCGGAGCGGCGTCGGGTAACAGAATCGAGATTACGATAACTATAATAACGGGGAAAATAATTTTTTCGAGTTTAGAAACGGGGCGAAGCTGTTCCATACGGACAGCTCTCTCCTTTTTAGTGGTGAGAAGTCTCATAATAGGCGGCTGGATAATCGGTACAAGCGCCATATATGAATAAGCCGCGATAGCGATTGAGCCTAAAAGCTCGGGAGCGAGCTTAGTAGTTACATAAATAGCCGTCGGGCCGTCGGCGCCGCCGATAATACCTATCGCGCCAGCCTGTGCGTCTGTAAATCCAAGGAAGATAGCTCCGATAAATGTAATAAAGATACCAATCTGAGCCGCGGCTCCTAATATAAAGCTCTTGGGGTTAGCGATAAGCGGGCCGAAGTCGGTCATAGCGCCTACACCTAAGAAGATAAGCGGAGGATAGATTCCGAGCTTAACGCCCTGATAAAGATAATAGAACAGTCCGCCGTAATGCGGTACGTTATAATACTTAACTCCGTCCATCATCGTAACAGCGTAGCCTTGGGTAGTACCCTTGGCGGCTATACATTCCTTGGCGCTCATTAGAGTTGTTTCGGGAGCGGCCATAATAGACGGATAAAGATTAACAAGCAGCATACCGAAAGCTATCGGTAACAAAAGCAGGGGCTCGTACTGTTTTTTAATAGCGAGGTAGAATAACACGCACGCAACGCCTATCATTACGTAGTTCTGCCAGCTTAGAGTCATAAGTCCCGAATCGGTAAAGATACCTT
>JAHKZS010000255.1 GCA_020626545.1 bacterium | reverse complement strand
GACGCTATAGGCCCGTACAGTCAGGCTGTAAAGGTAAACGGACTTGTATTTACTTCGGGACAGATTGCTATTAATCCCGCTTCGGGCGAGGTAGAGGCAACAACTATCGAAGCTCAGACCGAGCAGGTATGTACAAACTTAAAGAACGTTCTTGAGGCTTCGGGCTCGTCGCTCGATAAAGCGGTAAAGACAGTTTGCTTCTTAGCCGATATGAACGATTTTAGTTCTTTTAACGAAATATACGGCAAGTATTTTACCTCAAAGCCGGCGCGTTCCTGCGTAGCTGTAAAGACTTTGCCTAAAAACGTTTTAGTAGAAGTAGAAGTTATTGCCGAGGCATAAACTATAAATTTAAAATCTTGAAAGGAGAAATTACCATGGTATATGTTTGCGATGTATGCGGTTGGGAATACGACGAGGAAGCCGGCGCTCCCGAGTACGGTATTGAACCCGGTACAAAGTTCGAGGACTTACCTGATGATTTTGAGTGTCCTCTCTGCGGAGTAGGCAAGGACAGCTTCTCCGAAAGCTAAATTATTCATCGGACAAAAGCGTGCTTCGGCGCGCTTTTCGTTTCCGATATTGAGGGGTAATTATGAAAACGTTAATGAAAGTTTTAGCGGGTATAACACTCGCTCTGTTCATTTACTTTACTGTAATGTACAGTATGGAACATTTCGGCGTGTATCTGAGCTGTGCGGTAACCTTCGGTACATGCGCTTATCATCTTTGTATGAGATTAATTGTCGGTCTTATTTTCGATAAAACTATGAACAATAAGGCTGATTACAATAAGAAAACCTACCGGCTTAAACCGTTCGAGCGCAAGCTCTACAGCTTTCTCTGGGTTAAAAGATGGAAGAATAAGATGCCGACTTACGATAAAGAGGTGTTCGATATATCCTCTAACACCTGGGATGAAATCGCTCAGGCAACCTGTCAGGCTGAAATGGTACACAGGACTTGTTTTGCGCTTAGTTTTCTGCCGATTATACTTTCTATCTGGTTCGGCGATTTTCCGGTATTTTTAATAACTTCGCTTTTCGGAGCGTTAATCGACCTGTTGTTTATTATAATGCAGAGATTTAACCGCCCGAGAATTATAAAAATCATTAAGATAGAAAAACGCAGAGAAAAGAACGCTGAACGCTGGGTGTGAATTTAGTTCTCAGTTCTCAGTTCTCAGTAGGCAGTGATGTCATCTTGAGCGGTTGCGGAGCAAATTTCGCTTTTGCGAAATAGTCGAAAGATATTCTAAGTTTTGTGTTTATATGTTCCGGATAAAAAGTAAATAAATCAAGGCGCTATCCTTTCGGATAACGCCTTTCTTTATGCTTTATTTTAGCTATTAATATTTTTTACGCTCTACATAGGAAGTATGTAAGAGTTCGTGAGCCTTATGTGAACCCGGCTTCTCGAGATACTCGTCGTAGATAGCCTTGATTTCGGGGTTATCGTGCGACTTTCTGAACGGTAAGTTACGGTCGTCATCATAAAGAGCCTCAGCTCTCTTTTCACGTAAGTCAACAAAGTTTCTTACATGACCGGGCTGGATCGGCTGACCGCCGCCGTTGATACATCCGCCGGGACAGCACATTACTTCGATGAAGTGATACTTGGACTTGCCGGCTCTGATGTCGTCAAGAAGCTTAGCGGCATTCTTAAGACCTGATGTTACGGCAACGTTAACGTCGATACCCGCTACGTTGTAAGTAGCTTCCTTAACGTCGTCCATACCTCTTACCTCAGTGTACTCGAACTTCTCGAGGTCCTCGCCTGTGAGTACGTCGGCTACTGTTCTTAAAGCAGCTTCCATAACGCCGCCCGAAGCGCCGAAGATTGTACCGGCGCCTGAACCGATACCCATAAGGGAATCGAACTCGCCGTCCTCAAGCTCGGTGAACTGAATACCCGCTGTCTTAATCATCTTAGCGAGCTCTCTTGTAGAGATGGAGATGTCGTTGTCCTGCATACCGTCGCGTCCCTGATCGTCACGAGTAATCTCGAACTTCTTGGCAACGCAGGGCATTACGGATACAACTACAATATCCTTGGGATCAATACCCGCTTTCTCAGCGTAGTAAGACTTAATCATTGAACCCTGCATCTGCTGGGGTGACTTACAGGTTGAGAGGTGGGGAATAAGGTCGGGATAATAATGCTCGCAGAACTTAATCCATCCCGGCGAGCAGGAAGTAATCATCGGTAAAGTACCGCCGTTCTGTACACGGTCGATAAACTCTGTGCCTTCCTCCATAATTGTAAGGTCAGCGCCGAAGTTGGTATCGAATACCTTGTCGAATCCGAGCATATGGAGAGCAGTAGT
This sequence comes from bacterium, assembly GCA_020626545.1. GTDB lineage: Bacteria > Bacillota > Clostridia > Oscillospirales > Acutalibacteraceae > Ruminococcoides. Next base: position 4,493 of record JAHKZS010000255.1, on the reverse strand, counting down.
CATCTTGCCTGTAACGTTAGTTCCGATAGGCATACCGAAGCACTCGCCTAAAGTAGCGCGGATAGACGGAGCGGTATGTACTACAACGTGCTTAGCGGGATCGGCTATAGCCTCGAATACCTTAGCGGTATCGTCACGCTCAACAAGCGCGCCTGTAGGACAAACTACAGTACACTGACCGCAGCTTACGCAGGATACTTCGTTTAAGTCCTTATCGAAAGCGCAGGTGATAGCTGTATCGAATCCTCTGTTGTTAGCGCCGATAACGGATACGTACTGGTTCTTACAAGCAGCTACGCAACGACGGCAGAGGATACATTTGTTGTTGTTTCTAACGAGGTGAAGTGTTGACTTATCTTCCTCGTAGTGAGTTTCTTCGCCCTGGAACTTAGTCTCGTCAACCTTGTACTCAAGACAAAGCTGCTGAAGCTCGCAGTTATCGTTTCTGGGGCAGGAGAGACACTTCTTGTCGTGGTTAGAGAGAAGAAGCTCTAAGTTAGTTTTTCTGTATTTACGGATTTCGGGAGTGTTTGTGAAGATTTCTGTACCGTCTCTGTCAATAGGATATACACAAGCAGCGACTAAGCTTCTAGCGCCCTTAACTTCACATAGACACATACGGCAAGCGCCGATTTCGTTGATTTCCTTAAGATAACATAAAGTCGGGATTTTGATACCGAATTTATGACAGGCTTCAAGAATAGTAGTATTTTTTTCAACGGTATAATCCTTGCCGTTGATTTTAATGTTAAGCATTTCCATTATTAATATCTCCTTTCTTTAGCCTTTTGAAACCGCGCCGAACTTACAAGTATCAAGACAAGCGCCGCACTTAACGCACTTGCTCGGGTCAATCTCATAAGCGGGTTTCTTCTTACCGGGAGCGGTGTAATCTGTAACATGGATAGTAGAAACAGGACACTTTCTCGCGCACATTCCGCAGCCGATACATTTATCTTTATCAATCTTAAACTCGAGCAACTCTTTACATACGCCCGCGGGACACTTGTGGTCCTTAATATGAGCGATATACTCGTCCTTGAAGTAACGTAAGGTAGAGAGTACGGGGTTCGGAGCTGTCTGTCCGAGTCCGCAAAGCGAGTTAGCTTTAATATAGTAGCACAGCTCTTCCATCTCGTCGAGCATTTCCATTGTGCCCTGACCTTTGGTGATTTTCTCGAGCATTTCGAGAAGTCTCTTAGTACCGATACGGCAGGGTGTACATTTACCGCAGCTCTCGTCAACAGTAAACTCGAGGAAGAACTTAGCGATGTCAACCATACAGTCTGTCTCATCCATTACGATAAGTCCGCCTGAACCCATCATTGAACCAATTTCGAGGAGGTTATCGTAGTCGATAGGAATATCGAGATGCTCGGTAGGAATACATCCGCCGGAAGGACCGCCTGTCTGAGCCGCCTTGAACTTCTTGCCGTTGGGAATACCGCCGCCGATTTCTTCAACGATTTCACGAAGTGTAGTACCCATAGGAACTTCTACAAGACCTGTATGCTTAATCTTACCGCCGAGAGCGAATACCTTAGTACCCTTGCTCTTTTCGGTACCCATTGAGGCGAACCACTCGGGACCGTTTAAGATAATCTGTGTGATATTAGCGTAGGTTTCTACGTTGTTTAAGATAGTCGGTTTCTGATAAAGACCTTTAACAGCGGGGAAAGGAGGACGAGGTCTCGGCTCGCCGCGCTTACCCTCGATAGAAGTCATAAGCGAAGTTTCCTCACCGCATACGAACGCGCCCGCGCCTAAGCGGAGCTGTAAGTCGAAGTTAAAGCCTGTGCCGAAGATATCGTCGCCTAAAAGACCGTACTCGCGAGCCTGGTCAATAGCTATCTGTAAACGCTTAACAGCGATAGGATACTCGGCACGAACGTATATGTAACCCTTGGAAGCGCCGATAGCGTAGCCCGCGATAGCCATAGCCTCGATAACGGTATGGGGGTCGCCCTCAAGTACGGAACGATCCATAAACGCGCCCGGGTCGCCTTCGTCGGCGTTACAGCATACGTATTTCTGATCGGCGTCGTTAGCCGCCGCGAATCTCCATTTTAAACCTGTGGGGAAGCCCGCGCCGCCTCGTCCTCTCAAGCCTGAGTCGAGTACAGTCTGGATAACTTCCTCGGGTTTCATTTCGGTAAGAACCTTACCTAAAGCGGCATAACCGTCCTGAGCGATATAGTCGTCGATCTTCTCAGGGTCAATAACACCGCAGTTTCTTAAAGCGACGCGCTTCTGCTTAGCGTAGAAAGCGGTTTTATTAAGAGATTTAACAGTATCATCTTCAACAGTCTCCTGATAGAGAAGACGTGTAACGATTCTGCCTTTTAAGAGATGTTCCTCAACGATTTCGGGAATATCCTCAACCTTTACCATTGAGTAGAAGCTTCCCTCGGGGTAAACTACCATAATCGGGCCTAACGCGCAAAGTCCGAAGCAACCTGTTGTAATAACGTTAACTTCTTTTTCGAGTCCTTTCGCTTTAAGCTCTTCGTTGAGCTTCTCAACAATTTTCAAGCTGTTTGAGGAGGTACATCCGGTACCGCCGCAAACAAGTACATTAGAACGATACATTCTTGCCCTCCTTATTTAGTGTTAGCGCCGATTGTATATTCGGTAACAACGTTTTTATTTACAAGATGGTCGTTAACAACTTTTACCGCTTTTTCGGGAGTCATTTTAACGTATGTTACTTTTTCCTCGCCGGGAACCTCGATTTCAACAACGGGCTCATACTGACAAATTCCGATACAGCCTGTCTGAGTAACTGTAACGCTGTCTGTAAGTCCGCGCTTAGCGATTTCCTCAGTAAAAGCGTTGAGTACAGGTCTTGCGCCCGCCGCGATTCCGCATGTAGCCATACCAACTAATACACGAGCGGCGTTGGGGTTTTCTTTTCTGAGATCGAGATTAGCCTTAGCTCTCTCTCTGATTGCCTGTAATTCAGCTAAAGATTTCATTATCTATACACCTCCGAGAATAATTTGAGTTTGTTCTTCTAAATATTGTTTTATCCATTCCAAAACGTCGGGAGTATCAAGACTTACATCGCCGAGAACTTCTTTGAGCTCACGGGTGTCGAGTGTAAAGCTTCCTTTATCGGTAGTATGTGTAAACACAAAGTCGATATCGGGGTTACATCTTATCAAAATCTCGATAGTGGAGTTGATATCTCCTAGCGGAGTCATATCAACGTGGCTTTTAACGTAGGAGGCCTTAGTGGTAGTTCCTTCGTTTACCTTCGATTTAATATCGAAGGAGCCGCCCGTCTGTTCAGCCGAAAGCTTAAACAGGGGAACACCCAGCCCGACCTTTCGAGTGGTTCTGGTAGTAAAAAACGGATCAATTACCTGATTGACCTGTTCTTCGGTCATACCGCAGCCGTCGTCCTCAATCGTTATAGAGAGCGTATCGTCCTTATCGCTTTCGATTACGGTAATTTTAACGATACTCGCTTTCGCCCTGACTGAGTTTTGGGCTACGTCCATTACATTAAGCGACAGCTCACGCATTAGTTTTTATACTTCTCAATAATACCCGGAACATCGTCTACAGTAAGACGTCCGTAAACATCATCGTTAACGGTAATAACCGGAGCAAGTCCGCACGCGCCAATGCAACGGCAGGCTGTAAGAGAGAATAATCCGTCGTCCGTACATTCTTCAGCCTCGATTCCGAGAATTTCGGAGAGCTTGTTAAGAATGTCACCCGAGCCCTTTACATAACAAGCGGTACCTAAGCATACCGAAATGTTGTACTTACCCTTGGGTGAGAGAGCGAACTGGGAGTAGAATGTAGATACTCCGTAAACTTCCTCGAGCGGTACATTAAGTCCTTCCGCAACCATAGTCTGAACTTCAATCGGAAGGTAACCGTAAATATCCTGCGCTTCCTGAAGTACAGGCATTACAGCGCCGGGATCATCCTGATATTTAGCGATAACCTCTTTCAGCTTTGCTTCCTGTTCAGGTGTACCTTTGAAAGGCAGATTGCTGATTTTCTTTTGCATCGTTTTTCCTCCTTTAAAAGATATTGTGCGCGTAGAATAATCAAATTGGGCGCACGTATACGTTTAGAGCTATTATATCACATAATATGTCGATTGTCTATAATTTTTTTGGTCTTTTCAATAAAAATCGTTGGTTATTTTGGGTGAAATTAGTGCAATATAGTTAGTTGTAACTAACTAATTAACAATTGTTTTTCCGTAAAAGAAAAAAGATTGGTTTTAGCCAATCTTTTAACTGTCTAAGTATTTAATTAACGCCTCGGCGCTTAGCTCGTCGAGTTCTAAAAAGTTCTCGGCTTCTTTCATATTCTCGAGATAGTGAGCGTCCGAGCTTGTGACAATTTTCATATTGTTGAGAACCGGGTGGAGTTCTTTAAGTTCGGACTCTTTGCTTTTATCCGCGAGCTCCGCGGTTCTGAAACCGCAGTACTCGTCAATCACGCCGAGCACCGAGAGTATGGAGTAGCTG
>JAHKZS010000035.1 GCA_020626545.1 bacterium | reverse complement strand
GTAGCTTCGGTTTCCTCCGACGGAACAGTAACAGCCGTTGGCGCGGGTACCGCGACAATAACCGCGTCCGTCGACAGCGGAAAGAGCGGCAGCGCTGTTATAAAAGTTACAGCTAAGAAAAAGAAAAAGAAAAGCAGTAATAATACTACTATAGTAAATTACCATGTTTACAGCGACGCTCCGAGAAGAATCGGCGACGACTATACCGATGACTTTGTATTCTCGGATTCTTCCTACAGGTATCTTTCCGATTATGAGGTAGACGCGCTCAGCTATGACGAAGCTCAGCGGGCAATCAACGAGATTTACGCCCGAAACGGCCATGCGTTCAGCGAGTCGCGTTGGAGAAATTACTTTAACCAGTATGATTGGTATTATTATTACTCGCCCAAGAAGAAAGTTTCGCAGTCCGACTGCAACTCTTACGAAAGAGCTAATCTCAACAAATTGATTAAACACAGAGACGCTTTAAAATAAGCTAAAAGCACACGTTTCGGCGTGTGCTTTTCCTTTGAGAAACTGTAATCTAAAATTCCGGTTTTGTAAAAAAACAAATAACGCGAAGCGAAAGGCGTGCCGTCGGCACGCCTTTCTTGTTCTAAAAAAAGAAAATGAGGGGTACAAAAATGTAAGTCTCTGAGTCGACTTACAAGGAGGGGTAGAACTGTACTCAGCAGTTGCGGTTCTGCTATTGAGTACGCTTATATTAAAACATTTAAATATGACAGTTTTGTGAAAACGCCCTGAAAGTGTGTTGAAAATTTAACAATCTTTTTCTATGTAAAAAATATAAACAAACGTTTGACAGCGGATAGGTTTTGTGATATTATAATTTTATCTATAATAGGAGGTATCCTTATGAAAAAGCAAAAGCCCATTACTAAAAAACAGCAGGCTGTTTACGACTATCTTGTAGAATGTTCCAGAGAAAGCCGCGTTCCCTCGGTTCGTGAAATTTGTAAGGACGTAGGACTTAAGTCCACATCCACCGCTCATCTCTATCTTAAAGCTTTAGAGGAACACGGTCTTATCGAGCGTGACGCGGGACTTAACCGTTGTATCCGAATTGTCGGCGAAACTACCGCCCAAAGCGTTCCCGTACTCGGTAACGTTGCCGCGGGTAACCCTATAGTCGCTATCGAGGATATTGAATCCTACGTGACGGTGGATAAAAACCTATCGCGCGGCAAGGAGCTTTTCGCGCTCAGAGTTCAGGGCGAAAGTATGATTAACGCGGGAATTCTGCCCGACGATATTCTTATTGTTCATCGTACTCCCGTAGCCGAAAACGGCGAAATCGTTGTAGCCTTGGTAGAGGACAGCGCTACAGTTAAACGCTTTTATAAGGAAAACGGACATTTCCGCCTCCAGCCCGAAAACGACGACTTCGAGCCGATTATTGTAGATGACGTTATTTTACTGGGTAAAGTTATCTCGCTCGTAAGGAATTACTGATTAATCCCTTAATAAGTGATAAATATCTGAAATTCTCCTGAATTTTAGCGAAATATTATTGTATTATTTTTAATACGGTGTTAAAATGCTAATGGAGGTAATACTATGGAAAATACGGATAATAAAACACCCCAAACTGTGCCTGTTCCCGAAGAAGTTAAACCTGCCGAGCCTGAGGTAAAAACCGAAGCGTCCGAAACTCTACCGGCGGCGGTTACTCCCGCACAGACTCAACCCGATAACGATCAGAATACAAAGTTTGCCCTTACGGTAAAACAGGTCTGGACGGTTATTAAAGGCTTTTTCTCCGCGAATATAGTTGACTGTATAGCTTCGCAGTACAATACTAAGTTGCCGATATGGGGAATACTTCTTCCGCTTTACGCGCTTTTACAGGCTATAAGCGCTACGGTAAGCTTTAACGTAAGCGGAACATTTAAGAACGATTTAACCTCAATCGCGGGGGCGAAAACTACTTTCGGCTCGGGCGAAGTGTTCTTTATAATGATAGCGTTGAACCTAACTTTAGCGTTCGCGATGTCGCTCGGAGTACGCGCTTTTATAAAGTTTCATAAAGGCGACGGACATTTTCTTTCCGGCGCGAATCTTGTTACCGCTTCTTATTTACCGGTAATGTTAGTACTGCTGTTCAATATTGTAACGGTTGGAGCTATTAGTCCGCTTTTGGACAGTATAACGGGTATCGCCAATATCGCTTCGGTGATGATTCTGTTCGCGGGTATAAGTAAAGCTCTCGGCGGTAAAAAACCGCTATGGAGTTTCTTCCTTATGGTGATAATAGCGTCCGTTGTGGCGGTAATCGCGGCTATGATATTTATTTTGCCTATACTTTTCTCCCGCATAGCTTACTCGTTAATGGATACGCTGAAATAAACCTAATATCAACAGACGCCGGCTCTAATTGAGCCGGCGTTTTCCTAATCTTCTCTTTTGTTATTTGGATGTTCCTCGGTTTTTTCTACAGTGATATTGCTGATTTTAATTTTATAATTATCGTCGGCGCGTTTCTTACGCTCCTTTTCGCGAAGATTGTTTTTGTAAACCATATCGCCGATAAAGCTTCCGAGCATACCTACTATAAGGTAAATAAAAACGTAAATCGCCCAGTGGTAATAGTGGCTGTAGATAAGCACGCTTCCGATGTAAATAATCGGCGCGATAAGCGGAAACGTAAAGTCAACTCCGCGTTTCCACGAATAGATAAATCCCGATAAAAGCGCTGTACCGGGGAATACAAACTGGTACTCTATAGCGTCGTATTTATAATTTTCGCCCTGGAAAAAAATCGGCATAACCAGGTAAATCAAGGCTATAACAATAGCGAAGGGCAGGTACTTTTTTATAATATTTTTCATTCAAAACTCCTGAAAACTATCTTACGTCGGGAAGCTTTCTCACGTAGTCGAGTAAATCCCTCATACTTCCGTTTTTGTAGTCCGAAAAATCGCTCTCGGAGCGGTTAATTAAACAGTCCGTAACAAGAAAGCTGTCGATTCCGACCTTTTCGCTCGAAAGAATATCCTCGTCCATATCGTTTCCAACCATAAAACATTCCTCGGGCTCTGCTTTTATTTTTTCCGCAATCTCGGAAAAATACATCGGATTCGGTTTACAGGTCGAGGAATTTTCGTAAGTCGTGATATGTTTAAAATCCCTCGGGCTCACTCCCGCCCAGCTAATTCGGTTTTCGGTAGCTACCGCGGGAAAAAGCGGATTAGTCGCCGCGACGAGTGTGTAGCCCTTATTCTTCAGCGTTTTAATAATTTCGGGCATAATCGGGTTGTACTTAACCGCAACCTTGCACTCGTTGAACTCGTTTGTATAAAAATCGTCGAAATCGCTCTCGTATTTTAAAACTTCCTTACCGTAAATTCTCGCGAACGTAGTCCAGAAAGCCTCTTTGTTCGGCTTACTGCCGTCGTTTTTTATCATCGAGTTGGTACTTTTCCAGACAGCTTTTATGAGCTGTTCGCTCTCGAGATTAAGTTCCGGACAAAAACGCTTGCTCAATTCGGTAAAATATATCTTTATAAAATAATCCTGATCCATCGGAAGCATTGTTCCGTCTAAATCAAAAAATATATTCTTAACCAAATCTATACCTCCAAATTTCGCGTATATCTCATTATACTATTTTAAAGCGGTTATTTCAAGATTTAAGTTAATTAAATATTGTTAAATACCGCGCGGTGTGTTATAATACGATAAGAATTTCAGGGAGATAAGAAAATGAAAAAACTCAGCGTAATTTTACTTTTGGCAATCGTCTTAGCGACGATGACCGCCTGCTCAAATACATCGGATAAAAAATCTAAAGCCTCGGCAACTACCGCGAATACTACAACAACCGCCTCTACAACTCAGCCCTCAACTGCTAAACATACAGTAAAAGTTACAACCAAGCCTACCGAAAAAAAGGAGAAAAAGTCTAAAAAACCTACCAAGCCCACGACTATGCCTCCAACTCAGGGTAAAACACGCCCCAATACTCACGTGGCGGTAACTCAGGCTCCGAAAGGAAGTTTTTCCTCGAGCGACCTCGTGTTTACATATAAGAAAAATCAGATAAAACTCAATCAGAAAATCGAGTCTGTGTTCAAGCTTATCGGCGACGACAACTCCATCGGCGTACTGTCAAAAAAGCGTACCGAGTACGAATACGACGACTTTATTCTCACGACATATAAAGAAGATGATGTCGAGAGAATTGACACTATAGAGATTATCGTCGAGGGCGTATCCGCCTCAAAGGACGCTAAAATCGGAATGTACGCCTCAAGACTTAAACGCCTTTACGGCGACCCGCGTAAGCTGACCGAAACCGAATATGTGTACGGCTCGGGCTCGCGTACGCTCACCTTTGCGTATAAGGATAACATCGTCACCGACATAACATATAAGTACAGCCATTAAGCCGTAACCATTCAATCTTTTTGGCAAATTTTTAACGTATATAACTGCTGGATAGTGTTTCCAAATCGCCTTATAATCGACACTAATCAGGCTTTTATCTGCGCTGTTAAAAGGTTGAAATTCGAGATTTTATTCGTTTTTTAACCGGACTGTTAGTAAAACTATCAGCCGCGCCGAAAAAATTAGTTTTCGGAAAAACAATAAAACTATTGAAATTAAGTTTTGAATGTGTTATTATAGATGACGGACTAAAAATCCAATAAGCTGGTATAGCTCAGGCGGCAGAGCGCATCCTTGGTAAGGATGAGGTCGGCAGTTCGAGCCTGCCTATCAGCTCCATAGAAAAGAGGTACTCCACACGGAGTGCCTCTTTTTTACTACTATTCAGAGATTATATGCAGG
>JAHKZS010000254.1 GCA_020626545.1 bacterium | reverse complement strand
TCCTCACAAATCGGAACACCGCTGATTTTGTACTTAGCCATCAGCGCGTCGGCGTCGCCTACCGTGCTCTCGGGAGAAAGATAGAAAGGATTCGCGATTACTCCGTTTTCGCTTCGCTTTACACGGTCAACCATATCCGCCTGGGTTTTGATATCCATATTCTTGTGGATAATACCGATACCGCCCTCTCTCGCTATCGCTATAGCCATATCGGTTTCCGTAACCGTATCCATAGCGGCGGTCATAAGCGGCGTATTGAGGTGGATTTTTTTGGTTAGATTCGTTTCAATGCTAACGTTTCGGGGTTCAACGTCTGACTCTCCGGGAATTAGTAGCACATCGTCAAAGGTTATACCCTGTTTTCCGAATTTGTCGTCAAAATTTTTGTTCAACATCTCGTCATCCCCTTTTTAAAATTACCTGAAAAATATTGTTTAAATATTAAAGAATATTATATCAAATGAGGTCGCTAAACGCAATAGATATTAACAGATTTTTCGTCATATTTTTAAAATAAAACTTACTTGACATATCACCTGACAGGCGATAAAATTAATATGTTATGTGCAACTGAGCAGACAATACAATTCGTTTTATTTATAGGAGCGTTAATATGAAAAGAATTATTTCTATCGCGTCAGCGTTAATTATCTTAACCGCGGCTGTTTTTTTAGGCGGCTGTAATTCCCAAACCGACCCGACAAAGCCTTCCTCGTCCAAAGCCTCCGACAGCTCAGCGGGTAAATACACCTCGAAAAACCTCAAAGCCTATCTCGATAAATTTACAAAAGGCAAAAATCCCGTTTACGGAGTATGGACAGTAAAGGGAATAAACTCGATTTACTTTATTTTCCGCAACGACGGCTTCGGTCAGGTCGCTATGGGCAACGAGGCGAGCTTCGCTAAGCTGGTTATTAACGAAAAGAAGAAAACTCTCGGCGTTTCGTTCTTTATCGCCATAGACGGAACCTACGACTACGAGCTTTCGAACAAAAACAACACGTTAAAGCTCACTTCCGACGGAAAAACTATCGAGCTTACCAGAAAGAACTCTTATTCAATTGTTCCCGACGCGCCGAAATCCGCTAAAATCGACAGCAGTATTCTCGGCTGGTGGAAAAGCGACGGCGGGCTCATTTACTACTTCGGCTCGGACGGCGTAATGTATTCCAACGATATCGCCATAGAAACCGCCTATACCTACAACGTCGATAAAAATGTTATCCACTCGGTTTACGATTATTCGGGAAAAATCAAAAACGATTTAAAATACAAGCTTTCTAAAAACACGCTGACTGTTGACGGCGTAAAATACAAAAGATATAAACCAAACGGTTTTTAATGTTAAAGAAGAAAAGAGCTGTCGCTGACAGCTCTTTTTTCTTAGTCTTTTTTCGCGATAAGGAACTTATGCACAAGTCCCGCTAAAGCAGCGCCTACGAGAGGAGCGATTATAAATACATAAAGCTGGCGAAGCGCCGTTCCGCCCTGAAGAACAGCGGGGCCGAAGCTTCTGGCGGGGTTTACAGATGTTCCCGTAAACGGAATACCGATAAGATGTACAAACACAAGCGCCAGAGCGATTACCACGCCCGCTACAGCGCCGTTTTCTACCTTTGAGGTTACGCCTAAAACAGTAAGCACAAAGATAAATGTGAGTACGACTTCTACAACAGCCGCGCTTAAAGCGCCGATACCGAGAGCGCTTACACCCGTTCCGTAGCCGTTAGCGCCGAGGCTTGCGTTGCTTCCGAAAATACTCCACAGTCCCGCGGCTCCCGCGAGAGCGCCGAGGCACTGAGCGACAACGTAACCGATAAAGTCCTTAACTGTCATCTTACCGTTGATAAGAAGTCCGAGCGAAACGGCGGGATTGATATGACAGCCCGATACATTACCGATACTGTACGCCATAGCTATAATCGAAAGTCCGAACGCCAGCGCTATTACGAGCACCGTACCGCTTGTCGGCAGGTCTATCTTGTGAGCGGCTGTTACCGTATTAATGGCAACCGCTGTTCCGCAGCCTCCGACTACCAGCACGCCCGTACCGATAAACTCAGCTATGTACTTTTTAATACTCTCCATTAATTATTTCCTCCTTTTATTTTTATGTGTCCACGTCAAGCGTGATAGTTCCTGTTTGAAATGTGATATCCCCCGTACCT
>JAHKZS010000253.1 GCA_020626545.1 bacterium | reverse complement strand
GAATATCTGTAGTAAAGCTTAAGATTATCGCTTACTTCCTGTCTAAGCTTTTCGTCATTCGGTTTATTTAAAGACTTTGTAATTCGAACAAGGTACTTTTGGATAGCCGAAGCGTCCGATACGTCAATTCTATTATCAAAATTAACGTCGGCGTTTTTAATCTGCGTATCATTTAGGGTTCTCATTTTAGCGATATGTTCCTGAATTAAAGAAACGTCGATAATATTTACCTTGTCGTCTAAATTAACGTCGCCGAGCTGATACACTGTATCGTCAGGTTTATAATCTTTAGCCGGCTGGACTCCCGTAAAGGTATTAGACGGCTTAACAATATAACAGCAGTTCGGATCATAAATATTGTAGTAAAGATTAGCGCCGTTAAATATAATAGCGTCGTTATACACATCTACAATATAACCTTCTGACTCATCTTCTTTGTAATCGCTGTTAAGCTTTCCGTCTACAATATGACGCACTCCGCCTACAGAGCTGTTGTGAATCATCTGAGCCGAAGTTCCGCCGTTATCGGAAAAATTATACTGGTACTTAAAAGCTATATGAGTATGGCCCGAAAGGAATATAACATCCTTATATTTTTCAAGCATAGTTTTAAAACGTTGAGTAGATTCAAGCGGATCATAAAGCGGTAATGAGTAATAAGGCTCATCGTCTATACGATCACCCGCGCCGTACTTATAAAAAAGCGCGTGTTCAATTATATAAATATTTTTTCCGTCGCCGGAATACTTTTCGAGAAGTCCTTCTACCCAGTCGAGCTGCTCTTTTGAAAACTGTTCCTGTTTTTTTGAAGGTCTGAAGCCCTTTTCAAGCGCCATAAATATAAAATGATCGCCGTTTATATCTCGCTCAAAATACGCTTTATCGGAAGAACTTGTATCTCCCTCTAAACCTGTGGCTCTGATAAAATCAGGCATTTCAGTAGTCGGGTTTTGGCGAATCTCGTGATTTCCAATATCCTCATACACGGGATTTAAGAAACTCGATTCAGATAATACGCGCTGATAAATACGCCATTCGGCAGTAGATATTCCCTCAAAGTTTACATTATTATTAATATAATCACCGGACATAACTATAAATTGAGCGTTTCTGTTTGCGGCGGTATCGAGCGCCTTTCTCCAGTGAGTTTCATCATATTTATAATTCTTCTTCACAGCATCTGTATGAACATCGGAATACGAAGCGAATCTGTATTTCCTATCGGCAACGCTATGATTAAAAATACGTTCATCAGGAATATCGTATACCGCTTCGGCTGAAGACACGTTTTTATTATCAGGCTCTTTTTCGGAATTAATCGCGATAAGTTTAGTCGCGCCCAGCGGAATAGCGCAACGCTCGTGCATTTTATGTGTTTGGGTTGAAGAAGACGAAAAACTTATTTTCGTAATTTCTTTATAATCTCTTAAAGCTTCTTTATCGTTAGCCCAATAAAGCCAATATGTGCCCTCGGGAGCGGTAAGAGCTATATCGCCTTGAGCGAATCCTCTCTCATTTACAGCGAAATTGTATTCTAAAGATACGGTTTTAGCGTTGGAACTTACAGAACCGGTAGATACATTAAATAGTAATAAAATTAGAGAGAGTAGAACTGTAAATAAGTTTTTCATAATAATCGTCATAGCCTTTCAGCCTACAATATTAAAGTTTCCTTACGCGCTTATCGTAGGCTGATAAGGCGTAAACAGCAATTTTTAGCTCGTACATCGTACAATTAAGCATTCGTGATTAATTCGAATAGTGTAAATTTAACACTATATTATAAAAGGTTACATATAATTATTGATAATCATAAAATCACAATTGTTATTCGCAAGCCAGATTGTCTTACTTATATTGTTAGCGTTATAAACACCTACGCGCAAATTTAAATCGTGAGCTTTTTTGAGGTTACTTGCTTTCGGATAACCCGAAATATATTTAATCATAAAGTATTTGATATTATTCTTAATACATAGATTAAGACCATTTTCGACAGCCGTATCAGATGGGAATACCACAAGATAACATACGTTACAATCGTGCTTAGACAACCTCTCGCAACACATCGGAGACGATGAAACAAATATCGTTCTTTCAAGCATTTTATACTTTTTAAGTATGGATATAATTTCGTCTATCTTTTCGTCGGATGTATTTCTATCCTTAGTATGTAAGAACAAATTCAGGTTAAGCGAAGATACTTTCTTTATAACTTCTTCGATAGTAGGTATATATTGTTTGTCATAATTTAAAACATTTTTATCGTTAACAATAGGATAGTTAAATCTTGACTGAGCGGATAACTCACGGATATTCATATTATTATAACCGCATTTCTCAAGATTCTCGTTATGAAGGCATAGTATATCTCCGCTGTTAGTTATCCAGAAATCAGTCTCAACAGCAGGGTAACCATGCTGAGCCGCCTGCTCAAATGATACTAACGTATTCTCGGGAGCGGTATCCATAGCTCCTCTGTGACCTACAAATTCAATCTTTGATTTCAACTCGTCAATTACGTCGGTCGAAGAATAAACACACGCTCTGAAAGCTGAGTTAAATATAGCGAAATGGAACTGACCTCTGACTTCTACATAAAACTTCGCGATAATATATGAGTCATCCTCAACTCCGTCTACAACGGCGGAAATATATTTATAGCGAGTGTATCCTCGTTTAGAAAAGTCAAATATATTATTACCGTAACCACCTGTAAAAATATCGTTTATACTGTTTTTACAACTGAATTTTTTATACCCTTTATAAGTGGAAGAATTGTTTTCGAGATGCGCTTGAATTAATTCAGCGTCAGAATTAATATCGGATTTTTTAAAAGTATAAAACATATACCCATAATCATCAACGCTTCTGAGAATATCGGAATGAACAGCGCTTATGAATCTCACAGAATTTCTGTCGTTATTATTTACTTTTGCGCCTAATAACTCGGTGTTGTGATACACTTCTTCAGATTCAAGCTTTAAATTCCAAAAATTAGTATCGCCTATATCGAATGTAAAAACCCCGTCATAATTTAACGCGGAAGCTAAAGTGGAATTACACGCAAAAGTGATAATAAGCGCTAAAATAATAACCGCCGAAACAGCTATTTTTATTCGCCTTATCATTATAAGATTCCCCTTAAAATTACCAAAAATACAATATTTATTAAAAAACTCCCTATCGGGAGCTATAAATCTAAATAAAATATAAACATTCTACTAAGCGGAAACGGCCGCAATTGACCGTTTAAAAACCCGCTTTTCAAAATGGTGCCGGTGACCTGCGCTTCTAAAGGCTAGAACTTCTTTATCGCCTATTCAATCGGTTTAATCTAAATCCCGGACTAAACCCAACGGTAGCGTTGCGACCGCCGCCTGTGGCGGATAAAGGGAGCAAAAGCGCTGCACAAAATAAGGAGTGTGGCTAGCGTGCTCTTAACGCAAGCCATACGACTATATTTTGGGCTGGTTATTCCGAATATACAATCCCACTTAGGCGTTAAACAAAAAGCTCAACGCCTCAAGGGAGTTTTGGTGCCGGTGACCTGCGCTTCTAAAGGCTAGAACTTCTTTATCGCCTATTCAATCGGTTTAATCTAAATCCCGGACTAAACCCAACGG
>JAHKZS010000034.1 GCA_020626545.1 bacterium | reverse complement strand
CATACCGTTTTATATGTTCGGTCAGGCGATGAATCCTATTATCCGCGCGGACGGCAACCCTAACTTCGCGATGATTTCGACATTAATCGGCGCGGGAGTAAATATTGTACTCGACCCGATATTTATATTCGCTTTTAAGTGGGGTATGATGGGCGCGGCGGTTGCTACGGTATTAGGTCAGATTGCTACCGCCGTACTCGCGGTATGGTATATAATTCACGCTAAAATAATTAAGCCGAGCGCGTCTGATTTTAAACTTAGACTTCATATAGTACGCAAAACAATTTCGCTCGGGCTGTGCAGTTTCCTAGCCCAGATTTCACTCGTGGCGGCTATGGCGGCTATAAACAATATGATACGTCAGTACGGTGCTTTAGACCCGATTTTCTCACAAGCTCAATACGCTCAGATTCCGATGGCGGTAGTGGGAATCGTTATGAAGTTTTTCCAGATTGTAATTTCAATAGTAGTCGGTATGGCGGCGGGCTGTATACCGATTGTGGGATATAATATCGGCGCTAAATTATACACTCGTGTCAAGAGCCTTTTATCAAGGCTTCTACTCTCGGAAGCTATAGTCGGCGCGGCGGCGCTGATTATAGTAGAGCTGTTCCCTCACCTGTTAATACAAATTTTCGGGGCGGCTAACGAGAGCGTTTACTACACAGATTTCGCCGTAAAAGCGTTCCGAGTTTACCTATGTATGATGGTATTCGCCTGCGTAAATAAGGCGGCGTTCATTTTCCTTCAGGCTATGGGAAAAGCTGTAGAGTCAACCTTGCTTTCTATGGTGAGAGAGATAGTTTTCGGAGTAGGCTTGGCGATTATTTTACCGATATTCTTCGGCTTAGACGGCGTGCTCTACTCTATGCCCGCGGCTGATATAATAACCGCGGTTATCTCGGCGGTAATCATAATAAGAACCTACAAACAGCTCAACCGAGCCATAAAAGACAACGCTTCGCTGTCCTTTTAAAAATAACTAAAACTGTCTATTCCCAAAAGACAGTAATTATTGTATCATACTTCCATTATTTACGAAAGGAAGTGATACAATGAACATAAGCAATTCAAAACCGAGAAAAACCGCAGGATTGAAAACGCTGGTGATTACGGGCGTATTGACAGCGCTTACGCTCGTATTTACCGCGTTCGTCAACATAAGATTGCCTATAGCCGCTAACGGCGGACTGGTTCATCTCGGAAATGTTCCGCTGTTTATAGCATCGATTTTATTCGGCAAAAAAGCCGGAGCTGTATCGGGCGGAATAGGTATGGCGCTTTTCGACATTTTGTCGGGCTGGGCTTTATGGGCGCCGTTTACGCTTGTAACGGTTTCGGCGATGGGATACGCGGCGGGATCAATCGCCCACAAAAAGGATAAATTTCGGTATTATATTTTAGCTGTTGTTTCAGCGTTAGTTATTAAGATAGCGGGTTATTATATAGCCGAAGCGGTTATTTATCAAAATATATTTGTGCCGATAGCGTCGATTCCGGGAAATATAATTCAGGTAGCGGCGGCGGGAATAATCGTCCTCGCGATTATAGTTCCTCTGAAAAAAGCGTCAGTGAATATTCTTAACGTATGAATGATTTTACTTGAAATCACATATATTTTATGGTATTATAAATCGAAACAGGATAAGAGTTTTTATTTTTTTACATTTAAAACCTACTAAACATATAGATTTATTAGGATTAGAGGATTTTATGGTACTAAATTTCAGAGATTACAGGATAAAAAACGCGGTTAAAGGTAACGAAATCGGTATAGAAAAAGAGTGTCTGCGTATTGACAGCCGCGGACGGCTCGCGCATACTCCTCACCCGTTTCCCGAAAACGACAAAAATATCGAGCGTGATTTTTGCGAAAATCAGATTGAGTTTATAAGCGACGTTTTTACTGACAGCGGAGAACTTATAACTCATCTGAACAGGCTTCACGACAGAGCTTACGATAAAATTCAGAAAAACGGGGAGCTTTTATGGAGCTTCTCGAACCCTCCCTTTGTATCGGGAGAAAACGATATTCCTATCGCAAAGTTTTCGAAAGCCAACAAGGCAAAGGAAAATTATCGAAATTACCTCGCCGAAAAATACGGAAAGATGAAAATGTTGTTTTCAGGTATTCACTACAATTTTTCATTATCGCCGAGGATTTTTAATATTTCCGGAATAGATAAAGACTCGTTTTATCTCGATTTAGCGCAAAAGCTTTTAAGTTACAGCTGGCTAATCGTCTATCTTACCGCGGCAAGCCCGCTGTTAGACGATTCTTACATCAAAAACACGGCGCTCGACGAAAATGACAAATACCGTTACGCGTCGGTAAGATGCAGCGAGGTCGGTTACTGGAATGATTTTATACCGACGCTGAATTATAATTCTATAGAGGAATATTCATATAGTATTCAGCGCTATGTGACGGCGGGTTTACTTAAAACCTCGAGCGAGCTTTACTATCCCGTAAGGATTAAACCCCGCGGAGAAAACTCGCTTAAAAATCTCCTGAACGGCGCGAATCATATCGAACTCAGGATTCTTGACGTTAATCCCTTTTCACGAACGGGTATAGCTAAAGAAGATATTGACTTTATACATATACTTATACTTTGGCTATGTTCCTTTAAGAGCGAAAGTCTTAGTGAAAGACAGCAAATCGACGCAGTGAAAAACATTAAAACCGCCGCGTTATACGACGACAGCTCAAATAAAATAATAATAAACAATAAAACTCTAAGCACTAAAGCCGCGGCTAAATCGGTTTTAAACTCGGTATGCTCTTTTTCTAAACAGTTTTTCCCCGAGTTTTACAGCTCGGTTGATTTTCAGCTTAGTAAACTTAACGGAAACAGATACGCAAAGCTTGCGCGCGAGCAATTCGGCGGTGATTTTTCGGGGCTCGGGCTTAAACTCGCGGAAAAATATACGAAAGGAGAAAAGGTCAGTGTGTGAAATATTCGGCTTTTCGGCGGACAGAACATATCCGATAAACGAGTATCTAAAAACGTTTTACAGTCACAGCGACAAACACCCTCACGGCTGGGGGCTCGCGTGCGTATCAAAACGCTCGGCGCTTATCGAAAAGGAAAGCCTGCGCGCCCTTGACAGCCATTATCTCCGAGAAAGATTATCCCAGCCTATCGAGGAAAAAATCGCGCTCGCTCATATTCGTTACGCGACGATCGGAAACGTCGAACGTAAAAACTGCCACCCCTACTCCGATAAGGATAACTCGGGCAGAGTTTGGACGCTGATTCATAACGGAACGATTTTTGACTATCCGCCTTTAGAGAGCTACGTTAAAAAGCAAAAGGGCGATACCGACAGCGAAAGAATTTTTCTTTATATTCTCGATAAAATCAACCTTGCTCAGCAGAATAAAAATTCCGCGCTGAACTTTGAGGAAAGATTCAGGTTACTGGACTGCATAGTTAAAAACTTATCGAAGGGCAATAAGCTCAACCTGATTTTAACGGACGGCAGTTATGTTTATGCGCATACTAACTGTAAGAATACCCTTTACTATCTCCAAAAAGACGGTAAAACAATTATTTCGACTCAGCCGTTAGATAAAACTTCCTGGGAAAAAGTTCCGTTCACACAGCTTTTAGCGTACAAAAACGGCAAACTTCAGGCGCAGGGTACAGTACACGGCAACGAATATGTTGAGAACGAAGAACAGATTAAAATGCTTTATCAGATTTTCTCTAACCTTTAGCAGAGGTACTATATGGATAACAAAATTATTCTCGAAAAACTATATGAGCGGTATATCGCTCCGACCAAACGCAAGCCCAAGGACTATATCGGCGTAGAAATCGAAATGCCGATTATTAACCTAAATAAAAAAGCCGTAGATTTTAAAATAGTCCACTCTCTCACCCGCGCGTTTATGAAGCGGTTTTTCTTCGAACCCTCGGGGTATGATGATTACGGTAACATTTACGCCGCCGAAAATACAATCAACGGCGATATTTTATCCTACGACTGCTCGTACAATAACCTTGAATTATCTTTCGGACGGGAACGTAATATCCGCGAAATTCATAAACGCTTTAATGAATATTACAGCTTTATTCAGGAGTTTTTTAAACCGTACGGCTACACCCTAACAGGTATGGGAATTAATCCTTACCGAAAGTATAACCATAATATCCCTATCGAAAACGGCAGATACAGGATGCTGTTTCATCATCTCGGAACTTATAAAAATTACAAACTTCCGATGTATTT
>JAHKZS010000252.1 GCA_020626545.1 bacterium | reverse complement strand
GCTAAGCTTTTGGTCTTTTTGTTGAGCTTAACCTTAGTCGGCTTCTTCATAGTCTTTAAGGTAAATCCGTTATCCGAAGCGTACTTAGCGCCCTCGCTTCCCTTATAAGCCTTGACGGTAAAGTTGTCGAGCTCAAAGTACATAAGCTCATCGTCGCCCATAACTTCGTTGTAATAGCCGAAAGCGTGGGAACCGATTGTTGTAACCTTGTCACGAATAGTAACGGACTTCATAGCGGTGCAGTTACAGAAAGCGTCCTCGCCTAATTCGGTAAGGCTGTACGGCAGAGTTACCTTTTCGAGAGCGTAGCAGTCCTCGAACGCTTCTTTGCCGATAGTTTTAAGACCTTCGTTAAACTTAATCGTCTTTAAGATTTCGCACCTGTCGAAAGCGTTCTCGCCAATCTTAGTGAGCTTGGACGGGAATTTTACGGTCTCGAGTTTTCTACAGTTAGCGAACGCTGTTTTGCCGATAGACTTTAGAGCTTTCGGGAATTTAATTGTCTTTAATTTCCAACAGCCCGCGAAGCATCTCGCCGGAATTTTAGTGAGCTTGGACGGCAGAGTTACGCTCTTTAATTTAAGATTGTAATCAAAAATTCCCTCGCCTAAGTTCAGGGCTTTTTCGGGCAGAGTAACTGTTTCCAAATCGTTCTCGTTAAAAGCGTCGAACTCGATTGTCGTAATAGTGGACGGAAGCGTAATCGAGGACATATGGCACGCCTCGAACGCGCTGTTTCCGATTTTCTTGATACCCTTAGAGATAACTACCTTGTTGAGATAGTGCTCGGTAAAGGCTCTCGCGGCGATAGCGGTAACCTTGTGGCCGTCGAGCTTAGCGGGAATAGTGATATTGCCCTTGCTTCCGTAATAGTCGTAAATCGTAGCGTTGCCCGAGGAAGATAAGGTGTAGCCGTAATCTCCGCTCGTGTAAGCGTTAACGCTCACGGGAGCCGCGACAATTACGCTTAAAAGCATTAAGACCGATAAAATTATACAAACTGACTTTTTCATAATGTACCCCCTTGTAATTAAAAGGTTATATATTTTATTATAAAGCCGCTCCTCCGCAGAACTCGCAACGACCGTTGTCGTCGGGAATTGTGGAAGCTCCGCAGCACTGACATACTACAGCCTGCTTGGGAACTCTCGCGGCGGCAGCTTCATCTCTTACCTGCCTACGAGCCTGAGTTAAGGCGTTTTTAATATCCTCGCCCATCTTCTTGAACTCGCAGTAATCACGGTTAGACTCGGGATAGGGCTTCCTATCCGCCGATACCGAGTTGTACGGATTGACCTCTACGTCGGACGAATTGAGCCTAAACTTTATCTCGTCGAAATACGGGCTGTTAACCCTGATTATAACGTTAAAATCGTAGCTGTAGAAATATCTCGGCGGGATGTAGCTAACCGAATTACCCTCGTTATCCTCACGCTCGTCCTCGGTCATATTTTCCTCAATATCGAGGTCAACTCCCGTTACGGCTGAGTAGTCGATAACGTCGGGATTTTCCTCGGCGAATTTATTGGGACCTACTCGAGTAACGATAAACTTTCTGCTGTCCTCGTCGAGATAGACCTTTACTCCCGTGCCGAAAGTGAGCGTCGGGTTAAACTTAGCGACCTCGGCTTTATTTGCCTCTCTGTACTCGAGCTGATTTTTAATACTCTCAACGGTACTTCTGCGGCGGTCGCTGAACCAAGGCGAGAGCTTTTTAGCGCAGTTTTTGCACATATTGCCGTCGTCGAGCTTGCGGTTGCCAAGCATACCGATTTCTCCTCCGCAGATGTCGCAGATTTTTTTCTCGAATAATTTTCCGAATAATCCCATAGTATCCTCCTTCAGCGTTTAATTCGCCGTTTATTCACATTAATTATACCACAGAGTTAATTATATTGCAATAAGTGATAAAAATTTAACAATTTCAATTGGATTTTTGTTAAAAATTTACTCCGGATTTTTAAAATCGCAAAACTGTCCTTAAATAATTTACTAAAACTGTCTATTTTAAAAAGACAGATTAAGAGTTATACTTTAGATG
>JAHKZS010000251.1 GCA_020626545.1 bacterium | reverse complement strand
AACTTTACAAACGGCGGATACGTTCTCGAGCAGACGAGATACAAACGCCAGGTAAACTGCTTTATACGCCCCGATTATAAGGCTGAGAAGAAAAAGACCGCCGAACTTACGGAGGGCGGAACAATTTACAGCCTCGCCTACAAGGATGTCGTCGGCAAAAGCTCAAAAGCGCTTAAAAAGTTAAAGAAAGGCGATAAGGTCGAGCTTATAGAGGACGACGGCTACGGCTGGTCAAAGGTAAAGAGCGGAGATGTTACGGGATGGATAATGAATACACATCTTGACAATAAAAGCCTATCGAAGTTTAAAACCTACACCACCGACAGAGCGATTTACGCCCGACCTGTAAAAAATAAAAAGCTGACCTCATCAGTCAAGCTTTTCAAGGGTATTACGTACACGCTGATTTGCGAGATAGAAAAAGGCGAATACTCAGGCTATAGATACATAGGAATCGAAAACAGAAGATACTATATTTAACAAGAAAACGGACTGCTGAGCAGTCCGTTTTCGTTATGTTTATTAATCTACTAAAAACTCAAATTCGGGTAAAGCTCTCCACTCTTTCGAGGAGGTTACCGCTTCTTTAATCTTATGAACAACGGTCATTAACTTTTTACCCTTTTCGTTTTCGGGGATACTGTCGAACGCTATATTATTGCACGTTACAGTCTTTTTGCCGATTCTTAAAACAATAGTCTCGGACGGAGTTGACCATACAGGATTTTTATCCGCGGCGAACGGGTCGTAGTTATCGGGATAATCGTCGAGGTTAATACTGTTAAGCGCTTCATTTATAGCTTTTTTCTGCTCATCATTAAGAGTCAAGTAAGTTTTAAACTCAATAGGCTTGCGCTTATATACGCTTGTTGTTTTAGTTAAAAGCCCTGTAGAACCGTCGTAAGAGCTTTCACCGCAGTAATTAAAATTCAGTGAAAAATCGAGGTCTCCGTTATAAACAACTTCCTTTTCGGGCGCGGGATCCTTTACCTGACCTTCGAACAAAACTACACTTCTTGTGTCGGTAATAATGAATCCAAATTCCCTGTTAAGAACAAAGTTATGGTAAACGGGCGGTTTTTCTTCAACGGCGTCACCCGCGGTATTGTCGATAATAGTAACAGCCGCGCCCTCTATTCCCTCTTTGTTAACGTCGAGAACGGTACTGTGCTTTATATCAGACACCTTGAGAGGCTGGTTAGTAAGCGGAGAATAGTACATCTCAAACGCGTGGCTGAGCGCGTCATTACTCTCTAAAACTGCCTTCAGAGGAGTATCGCTTTCTATCTTAAAGCTCGGGAATACGCAGCTTGTAAAATGCTGAACACCGTCCGCGTCAATATAATCAAACTCCTTATCGGCGTTAACTTTATTGACGTTCTTAGCGCTCATAGCTTCCGCTAAAGTATGGCCTTCTTTGGGAAGAATAAGCTTAACCCTATATCCCGCGAATGTGGTAGTATAGAAATAATAACAGCAGTCGGTTTCCTGAATTTGACCTTCTTTATAATCACTGCATAAAAACTCGCAGTTTTTAATTCCGTTTTCTGTCGCGAAAGATTTTTCGATAGTACCTAGCCCGCCGTCAGTATTCCACATATCTTTAAAATAAAGCGTGTTAATCAGCGAGAACAGTGTATCGGGTTGAATGTCAAAGTCCTTGTCGATAAGCCCGTTAGTTTTTTCCTTTATAAACTCACGAATAGCTTTGTTAGCGGCCTCGTTATCGTCCTTAAAGGTCGTAGTATGGGACTCGCAGTAAAGCTTATCGGCGAGCTCCTTTAAGGTTTCCATATTAACCTCTAAATTATTATCAATCCAGATTGAGTTAGACAGGTCAAGTCTGGAGGATTCGAGATACTCGTCTTTTTGAAAGTCGTAGTAAGAATCAACATTT
>JAHKZS010000033.1 GCA_020626545.1 bacterium | reverse complement strand
ACCAGAGCTACTATAATTCCCAGCTCTACAAGGAAAATAAATACGCCCGCTGTTGAACTTACCGCGTCGATAAGACCTGTTTGTGTAATCTCGTTCATAGCCGAAAGCGGATGGAAATGTGTTCCGAAAAGTCCGCCGGGCTGAGTAGCGAAAAGGATTCCGCCGGATGCGAGACCGATAGCGAGCGACGAGTAAACTTCCTTAGTTATCAGCGCCAGTCCTATAGCGATAACAGGCGGAAGAAGCGCCCACCATGTACCTGTAACAGCGCCTGAACCGGCGCAGGTTTCACAAGCGTTGCCGTCTACAAGCTTAGTTCCGCCGCAGTCGGGACATTTAACGGTACCGAGAGCGTCGCCCGATATAACTGCCCACGCGAGCAGTCCGACTATGACAACAGCAACGATAATCAAAATAATTTTTTTTGCTTTTGACATTGTTCTACCTCCAATAAAAATTCAAAATTGCAAAAAAGAAAACCGCGGTATGTACCACGGTTTAAAAATTCAGCCATAATTGAATAGCTCTCCGCGATACGCGACAGTACAACGCGTATTCCGCGTTATCCCAGCCCTTATAGCCCGAAAAAACTTTAAGGACTTCGGCGGTGTTTCCTTTCGCGTACGGCGTTTCCGCGCCTTAGTGTACGTTACTGATAAATACCGCGCCTCTATTTCTTTTACAACATTAATTATTATAATTATAAATCGTTTACAAGTCAATAGTTTTACTGTGCTTTTTTACAAAAAACTACCTAAAACGCGCAATTTTTTGATTATTTCTTATACGCTTTATTCGATTTTACTTTCTTTTTATTGTAATGCTCGTAATGTACGCTGTTTTTCTTGCCGTGTTTAGTATAGGTTTTATTACCTGTGATTGTGACTTTTTTAGCGTAGCTTACGAATATAGCTGAGTTAGCGGGACCTTGTTTATGCTTTTTATAATGTCCGTTTACCGATTTTTTCGGGTACTTGTATTTTGACTTAATCTTTTTGTTATTCTTTATTGTAACGGATTTAAACTTCTTTTTCGAGTTATAAGAGCCGACGTAGATGCCCTGACGTCCCGCGTCTACTTTATTTCCCGAAATAAGTACGGTCGACTTGGTTTTACCGTCGCAGTTTCCGAAGCTCGCGACATTAATTCCTATAGAATAAGTTGTTTTAATTCTCTTGTCCTTGGAATTAACCGTACAGTTTTTCACCGTTACGTTAAGCGCGTTGTGTAGCGCCATCGCTTCTGAGGTTGTACCGGTTACCTTGCAGTTCTCGATTGTAATATTCGAATGGTGCTTCGAAAGCCATTTTCCGCCGTCAGTATCGGTTTTGTTAGTCGAAATACCGCGCGATCCGCGGATTTCGCAATTTTTTACCGTAATATTCTTACAGGTCTGTCCCTTTACGTATGAATCGCCGAGCAGTTCTTTAGCCGACGGCGAGGTTTGCGGGGTAGCTATGTCAATCTGTACCGCTTCTTCCAAAGATTTGGCTTTAGTTTTGCCGATAGCGAAAAACTTACTGTT
>JAHKZS010000250.1 GCA_020626545.1 bacterium | reverse complement strand
ACACGGAGAATAGAACGCCAGAAACTCCTGCATAGATATTCAGACATTATACAAAATTTACGCCCGAATTCCTATGGTTGAAATTATAGCAGGTGAACAGTAAGGCGTTTTACGGATGTAAAAACCTAAAGCAGATTATCTTTAAGGGAAGTAAAAAATACGAAGGTCTTTCGTATGTAGGAAAAGAGGCTTTCGCCAATTGTACCAAGCTGTCTAAACTGAGGTTTAATAAAAATAACGGCATTATCTTTAGGAAAAAAGCTTTGTATAACTGTCCGAAATTAAAATATTTCAGCTTCGACAGTGATTGCAATATCGGCTCGAAGGCTGTCGGCTATTATAAAGACAGCAAAACAGGTAAAGATAAACTCATTAAGGGATTAAAGATAAAGCTAAACGGAACAAGCTTCACCGCTGACGCCAATACCGAAAGCTACTTTTATTCAAAAGGGTATAGCTGGACTGCTGATATATGCGATGAGGACGGAGTGTTGGGAATTTACCGAGAGGGCTATACCTATAAGCTTACCTATAACGGTGAAAAACCGAAACGTATAAAATCCTCTAATACAAAAGTCGTAAAGGTTAATTCCGACGGAAGATTATTTAATTTAAAAACAGGAAAAAGTAAATTAACATTTACGATGGAAGACGGTTCTAAGAAAGAATATAAGCTGGAAGTCGGCAATTTGAGCGTATACGCGGATTCTTTTCCCGATGTGGTATATCATTTAAAAAAGTACAATCTGTACTATAACTACGATAACGATAAGGGAAATTCCTGCCCGGAATATCTGCCCGTAAAGCTCGGAAAAGTTATAAGCCTTCGTATAAAAGGCAAGGTAAAAAGTATAAATAATATTTATAAAAGCTCCGCTAAGGCTAAGATTATCTCATCTCCAAAAGCTAATGTATTAAAAATCAAGGGCTTAAAGAAGGGCAAAACCGCGGTGAAAATCCGAATTAATAAAATTAAAACAATTAAGATTAAACTAAAGGTAAAGTAGTTTTTAACCGCGGGTTTATATAGAAAAGACCGGTTCAGCCATACGACTGAATCGGTCTTTGTTTAGTTGATTAATTACCTAAACAAAAAGCTCCGTCATAATGACAGAGCCTTAATCTTGCGGTTTTAATTAGATAGCGCGCTCAACCTTACCTGAACGTAAGCATCTTGTGCAAGCGTAAACGTGCTTCGGAGAGCCGTCAACAATAGCCTTTACTCGCTGTACGTTGGGCTTCCATGTTCTGTTAGAACGTCTGTGTGAATGAGAAACTTTAATTCCGAAAGTTACACCCTTGCCGCAGTAATCACATTTTGCCATGTGTCTGCACCTCCTTATTTAAATTACCAATTTACATAACTAACTATTGTATTATAAAGGATAATCGGCGAAAATGCAAGTGATTTTTTAAAAAATTTAAAATTTATCTTTAAATAATTACACTCTTGTTATTTTTTAGATATTATGTTACAATATTATAGATTATATTTTTAGAATAGGGGAGTTTGTGTTATGCTGATTTCTTTATTATCGGGACGACTCGATTTTATGACCGCGCTGATGCAGATTTTAGCCTCGTTGGTAGTAATTTTTCTTATAATGCCGTTTCACGAATGGGCTCACGCTTTCGTAGCCTATAAGCTCGGCGATACAAGCGTAAAAGCGAGAGGCCGTCTTTCTCTTAACCCGATAGAGCATATCGACCCTATCGGAGCGTTGATGATTATCTTAATCGGCTTCGGCTGGGCTAAGCCTGTTCCTATCGACGACAGGAACTTTAAAAATCCTAAAATCGGAATGGGTATAACCGCTATGGCGGGGCCTTTGGCGAACTTTATAGCCGCTTTGGTGGGCGGACTTATCTTAAACGCTCTCGCGGCGTTTGCGGGTTCGTTCTTGGTTACGACTGTCGGAAACTATATTTATATTTTCTTCTTATATTACGTTATGCTCAATATCTGTCTCGCGGTATTTAACCTCGTGCCGATTCCGCCGCTCGACGGTTCTAAGATACTTTTTATGTTCTTGCCTGATGAGTGGGTTTATACGCTTTATAAGTACGAAAACGTTTTCTTCCTTATTCTTCTCGTGCTTGTATGGTTCAATATTTTACCGCTTGGTTATATCGAAAACGCGCTCACTAACTTTGTATTCTGGCTTACTGGACTTCCTTTCGCGTTTGTCGGATAAAAATGGATTGTTGATATTATGGAAACTTTACCGCAGCTTAATTACAAGCTCGAGACGTTCGAAGGGCCTCTCGACTTGCTTTTGAGTTTGATTGCTAAAAATAAAATAAATATTTATGATATTCAGATTTCCGAGCTTTTGGAACAGTATATGGAGCAGATTGAGCGTATGCGCGAAAATCAGATGGATATCGCGAGTGAGTTTCTCGCGATGGCGTCAAGGCTCGTGTATATCAAATCCGCTATGCTGCTCCCTAAGTACGAGGATGAAGCCGAGGAGCTAAAAAAAGAGCTTTCGGGACAGCTTATCGAGTACCAGCTATGTAAGGAAATCGCCGCTAAAATGAGCGGAATTTACGACTTCGATACGTTCTATAAGGACGCGTCTCCCGTTAAGTTCGACTTAACTTATAACCGAAGCCACGACCCTCAGGATATTGTAAAGGGCTATATCGACGCTGTCGGACGGGGCAGAAGAAAGCTTCCTCCGCCCGAGTCGGCTTTCTCGGGAATTATCGAGCGTAAAATCGTTTCGGTTAACGGACGTATTATCTCCGTAATGCGTAAGCTTTGGCACGGAAAACGTGTTAAGTACCACGAACTTTTTACCGCCGTTAACGAGCGAAGCGAGCTTGTCGCTACGTTTTTAGCCGTACTCGAGCTCGTAAAGGGTAAGAGAGTTCGTATCGACGGCGACGGCGATAAAGCGGAAGTCTATATGGTTGAGAAGAAAGTTAAAAGATGACATTTAAAGATTGAAAATGTTAGGAGCTGAATTTTTTGGCTGAAAAAGATACAACAGAAATCAAAAACATCAACAGCGCTATAGAGGCGATACTTTTCGCCAACGGTTCGTCTGTAGAACCCGCACGTATAGCCGTAGCGCTTAAAATATCCGAATCAGAGGCGAGGGAACACCTCGACGAGCTGATGAATGAATATCAGAACTCCGACAGGGGTATTACTATAATAAAACTAAAAGAAAGCTACCAGATGGTAAGCGTTAAAGAATACGCTCCCGTTATCAGAACGGTTATGGATTTAAGGCGTAACACTCCGCTGTCCCAGGCGGCGCTCGAGGTGCTCGCTGTAATCGCTTATAATCAGCCCGTTACGAAGTCTTTCGTTGAGCAGATTCGAGGCGTAGACTGTTCGGGAGTTATCGGCTCTTTAACCTCTAAGGATTTAATCGAGGAAAAGGGCAGGCTCGAACTACCGGGAAGACCGCTTATCTACGGTACTACCGAGAACTTTTTAAGATGCTTTAATATTTCCTCTATCGAGGAACTTCCGCCGCTTCCCGAGGATAATACCGAGGAGGATGAAGATAACGGCGATGTTCAAATGACCGTCGAGGAAGTTATAGAGGAAGCTTCTAAGGATTAATATGCTCGCTCTTTATATAATACTCGGAATACTTCTTTTCCTTTTTTTAATTACACTTTTTAATATCTATGTCCACGCTGACTACGATAACGAGCTTTCGCTTTTTATAAAAATAGCGTTTGTAAAAATTACGATTTTACCGCCTAAGCCTAAAAAGGAAAAGCCCGAAAAAAAGCCAAAGAAAAAGAAGAAAAATAAAGAAAAAACCGACGAAAAACCTAAAAATAAAGAACCGAATAAAGTTTTCAGCTATGTAAAACAAAAGGGAATTTCGGGAATAGTAAATATAGTACAGCGAATCTCAAGCCTCGCGATCGGAGTCTTAAAGGACTTTTTCTCCCATCTCGTAATCGACGAACTTTATGTAGATTTAAGAATCGCGGGAGATACCGCCGAGGACGCCGCCGTAAAATACGGCAGAATTTGCTCCGTGTTTTTTCCGGCTCTAAGGCTTATTATTGAGATTGTTAAGGTTAAACACTACGACGTAAACGTTAACCCCGACTTTAACGAAAACGCTGTGGATGCCGCTAAAGCTAAGGTTGTCGCGAGAATACGAATTTTAGCTTTGCTAAAAATAGCCGTTACAAGAGCGTTTGCCGCTTTAAGACTGTTTATTAAGGCTAAACCCAAGAAGATAAAAAAGAAATGATATAGATAAGGAGATAGAATATGGACCATCCAATTAACAGCTTAATGGATACTACGATGGAAAAAATTAAAGAGATGGTGGATGTTAATACTATCATAGGCGATCCTATAACCTCGCCCGACGGTACTATTATTATCCCTGTTTCTAAGGTGAGCTACGGATTCGCCTCGGGCGGTTCGGATTTTCCGACGAAAAAGGAGAACAAGGATTGCTTCGGCGGAGGAAGCGGAGCGGGCGTTACTATCCAGCCCGTAGCGTTTCTGACTGTATTCCGCGGAGACGTAAAGCTTATCCCCGTAGAAAAATACGAGGGCGCGGCTGATAGAGTTGTCGGTATGATGCCCGAGCTCGTCGATAAAGTCAGCGGTCTGTTTAAAAAGGATAAGAAAAAGAATACCGATCCTATAGAGGTCAACAGCGAAGCCGCTGATTCCAACGAGGACATTTTTTAGTTTATCGTCAATATT
>JAHKZS010000249.1 GCA_020626545.1 bacterium | reverse complement strand
TACCGCCTTTGGCGATAATTACGGGTTCGTCCGTACTTATATCGGCGATAATTCTTCCGCTTTCCGCGTCTTTGACGAGTGTTCCGAGCGGAACTTTAACGATTAAATCCTCGGCGTTTTTACCGCGCTGGCGGTTACCTCGTCCGTTTTCGCCCTTTTTGGCGGCGTATTTTCTTTTATAACGGAAGTCGGCAAGCGTAGAAATATTGGTATCAGCCTGAAACACAATATTTCCGCCTCGTCCGCCGTCACCGCCGTCCGGACCGCCAGCGGCTACGTACTTTTCCCTGTGGAAAGCTACGGCTCCGTCACCGCCGTCACCCGCTTTTAAATATATCTTAGCGATATCTACAAACATACTGTCACCTGCTTTATTATTAGCATAAAAACATTATTTATTATCAATATCATTCGGGAACATACTGTCCCAACCTGTCATTTTATAGTCTTTCTTTAAATCCTCTTTAATTTCGCCCTTAGGAGCAATAATTACCGAAATAATTATAAACAAAAGTACAACCGCGATAGGACCGAACATACATAAGTACATAGCTATACCCTCAATAAAGAATACAAAGTAAAAATACACTGTAAAGTAAATTCCGAATACCGCGAGAGAAACTACGCGTTTAATCATAAGAATTGTATCTGAGTTTTTAATTGTAGCTCCGATAATAACCGACGATACAAACGCGAGCAAAAGAGGATCGCCTATAAGCAAAATAATTTTTAAAAGGTTAAACATAAAATAAACACCATTAAAAGTAAAAAAATGAAAAGGGTGGATAACTCCACCCTTAAGTAAGCTTTATTACTGCTCTACAGGATAAACGCTCGCGCGCTTTCTATCTCTGCCGACACGCTCAAAACGAAGAACGCCGTCGATTTTAGCAAAAAGTGTATCATCCTTACCGATGCCTACGTTCTGGCCTGGGTGAATGTGAGTTCCTCTCTGTTTTACAAGAATATTACCCGCGAGTACCTTCTGACCGTCAGCGCGCTTTACGCCGAGACGCTTAGATTCGGAATCACGACCGTTCTTTGTAGAACCCATTCCTTTTTTATGAGCGAATAACTGTATGTTAATTTTAAGCATTACCTTACACCTCCGAAATTTTTAGTTTAATATCTTTTTGGTACTGCCCGCTTAATTGGAGCAGATGATGATAAAATCCGTCCAAAAGACGATTTAGATTATCAGATTTTTCAGCGGTTAATTTCATATAACCGTCGCTTACAGTAACATCAGCATTTATGTTAAAGAAATCAGTGATATTATTCGCCGTAAGATAAGCCGCTGAGCTCACCGAAGCGCATACAATATCCTTGCCCTCCTCAGCATAATCGGAATGACCTTTCATCTCGAAACCGAGATAATCACTTCCGTTTTTATAAAATGTTACCGAAATCATAATTAAGCCTCGATAGACTTAATCTGTACCTTTGTGTAAGGCTGTCTGTGACCGAGAGTTCTCTTAGAAGAACCTTTCTTAGGCTTATAAGTAGAAACTCTAACCTTCTTACCCTTACCGTTCTTTAATACTTCCGCTGTAACCTTAGCGCCGTCAACTAAAGGTGTGCCGACTTTAATACCGTCGTCCGCTCCTAAAGCAACTACGTCGAATGTTACAGTGTCCTTTTCCTCAGCGTCAAGCTTCTCAACGAAAAGAATCTGATCGTTCTCTACCTTGTACTGCTTTCCGCCTGTCTGAATAACTGCGTACATATTAGTACCATCCTTTTTATAGACTCGCTACTGATAGGTGTTTTCTTAAAGAAAATCTTACTACCCACAATAAGCGGCTTATATACTATATCACAAAGCATATTTAATGTCAAGAACTTTTATTTTTCCTCGTCAAGCGCTGTATTCCCTATATAAAATACATATCCCCCGAACCTCAAAAGGTCTATCAAGTATTTTTTATCCTCGTCAAACACTGTATTTCCTTACTAAAATACATATCCCTCGAACATTAAAACGTCTATCAAATATTAATATGTAAAAACTTTTATCAGCTTCAGTCAATTCCGTTTTGAAGCTTAGCGGCTTTAAGGGTGTTTTTCATTAATGTAGCGATTGTCATAGGACCTACACCGCCGGGTACGGGCGTAATAAAGGAGCATTTATCCTTTACATTCTCGAAATCTACATCTCCGCAAAGCTTACCGTTTTCGTCCCTATTCATACCGACGTCGATAACAACGGCGTTTTCCTTAACCATATCCTCAGTTACGAATTTAGCCTTACCTACCGCCGCTACAAGCACATCAGCGCCCGAGGCGATTTCCTTAAGGTTTTTAGTATGACTGTGACATATAGTAACCGTAGCGTTTTCGTGGAGTAAAAGCATAGCCATCGGCTTACCTACAATATTACTTCTGCCGATTACAACGCAGTTTTTGCCGTCAACGTTGATATCGTAATCGTGGAGCATTTCCATTATACCCGCTGGAGTACATGGTAAAAAGTCGTAGTCGCCTATCATAATTCTTCCGACATTCTGTTTATGGAAAGCGTCAACATCCTTCATCGGACTTATAGCCTCTATAACAGCGTTCTCGTCGAGACCTTTCGGAAGCGGAAGCTGACACAAAATACCGTTAATATCCTTACGGTTATTAAGCTCGTCCACAAGCTTTAAAAGCTCATCCTGAGTAGTATCCGCCGGTAACGCGAACTCCTCGGACTTAAAGCCCACAAACTCGCAAGCCTTTTTCTTATTGTTGACATAAACTCTCGACGCGGGATCGTCGCCTACGAGAATTACCGCTAAACCGGGTGTAACACCCTTAGCTTTTAGCTGTTCTACTTCCTTTTTTACGTTTTCCTTTACCGCTGTTGATACCTTTTTTCCGTCTATAATTGTCATAAAAGCTGTCCTTTCTCTTTCTGTTTACAATTAATAAAACTATTCCCGCGATAAAAATTACCGCTGATAAAAGCTGAGAAACTCTTAAATCGTATCCGAATAAACTAAACGGCAGATACAAGCTGTCGGTTCTAAGCCCCTCAACTATCATACGCTCGAATCCGTACCATACCATATACGCGTAAAGCACTTGCCCCGAGTATTTTTGATACCTTTTACTCAGGAAATGCAATATCACAAACCCGAGCAAACACCATAAGCTCTCGTATAAAAAGCAAGGATGAACGCCTTTTAAGCCGGTATTCTCGCTTACCATTCTCCACGGCAAATCGGTAACCGAACCAAACGCCTCCTGGTTAAAGAAATTACCCCAGCGTCCTATTCCCTGTCCGATTAAAAATCCTAAAACCGCGACATCCAATATCGGCATAATTTTTATCTTCAAAATCTTAGCCGTGATACATCCGCCGAGGAAAGCTCCGATTATTCCGCCGTAAATAGCGAGTCCGCCGTTATTTATCATTATAATCTCATTCGGATGAGCTATATAATAATCGAGCTTAAACAGTACATAGTACGCTCTCGCGCCGATAACGCCTGTCACAATTCCGACCAGAACACAGTCAAAAAGCTTATTTCTGTCTACATTAAACCTCGCCGCTGAAAAATAAGCGTAAATCATAGCGAGTATAAGTCCGCCCGCGATTATGATTCCGTACCAATGAACCTTAAGTCCGCCTATCGAGAAGGCTATAGGACTAAGCGGGAACTCAATCCCGAGCCCCGGAAAAGAAACATTATACATATCCTACTCCTTATCGGGAAGAATTACCGATAAAGTGGTATTATCGGTATCAAACATAGTCTTTAATCTTGAGTTTACGTCCTCAAGCTTACACTCCGCCACATCGTCTATGAATCCGAATATATCGGAATTATTAAAATGAGCGTCTACCATAGCGTTAGCTATCGCCTCGACATTATTTAAAGACGATACCAAATCGCCGTAAACCTCACGCTTAGCGATCTCGAAATCTTCCTCGTTAACTCCGTTCGCCTTAAGATTTTCAATATACTCTTTAATTACCTCAGCCGCCTTTTTAGGAGAACGGGACTCGCTGCTGAAAATTACGGAGTTGTATCCCTGACCGTCGAAGTATTCGGCGTCAAAGCTCTGGTTTATAAGTTTTTCGTCATCGAGCTTGTTGTATAATTCGAACGACGGCGAAGTTAAAAGCGTCATTATAATATCAATCTCAGCGGTTTCTTTCTGAGTTACCTTATGGCATTTTTCTTTATAACCGAAGTTAAAAAGAGGAACGGATACAGGAAATTTCTGCTCAATATAACGCGACTGAACCTCGTAGGGTTCATCCTCAAAATAGCTCTTAATATCGTGCTTTTCACAATTTTTGAGCATTTTATCAGCTGTTTTGAGTATATCCTCGCAGGTCAAATCTCCGCTTACGCAAAGCACCATATTATTAAGGTTATAGAAAGTGTAATAACAGTCGTACAAAAGCTCGGGAGTAATCTCGGCAATCGACTCAACCGTACCGGCTATATCAATCTGAACAGGATGGCTTTTATACATACCCTTAAGCATATTAAACATTACAACCCATTCGGCGGAATCATCGTACATACGAATTTCCTGACCAATAATTCCCTGTTCCTTAGCGACAGTTTCTTCGGTAAAGTACGGACGCTGTACAAAATCGAGCAGAATCTCGAAGCTCTGATCAAAATTCTCGGTACAGCCGAAAAGGTAACATGTCTTGTTAAAAGAAGTATAGGCGTTAGCGTTAGCGCCTGTCTTAGCGTATTTAACGAAAGCGTCGCCGTCCTCGCACTCGAACATCTTGTGCTCGAGGTAATGCGCTATACCGTCGGGAACTTTTTTAACATCCCCGCCGTCGAGCGAAAACGCGTTATTTACGCTTCCGAAACGAGTTCCGAAAATAGCGTATTTCGAGTTGTAATCAGACTTAGGATAAAGGTAAATCGTAAGTCCCGAATCGTGTTCGATTTTATAGTATTTATCGCCGACTCTGGCGGATTTAATCTCAGTAATTTTACTCATTTATTCACCTGCTTTAAGAACAAATATAGTATCCAGCATAAGCTTGTTAGCGGCTTTTACAATATCTTCCTTAGTAACAGCCTCAACCTTTTTACAAGCTTCCTCGGGAGTATCTACCGAAGCGTCCATAACCTGAGAGCTGTACCAGCTCGAAAGACCGGTAACAGTATCGGTAACGCCTAAGGTGCTGTTGATTATCGCGAGCTTAGCGGAATTAATCTCGAAATCGGAAATATTACCCTTTTTCATATCCTCTACCTCGGCTAAAATAGCTTCCTTAGCCGCTTCGATATTAGCGGTTTCAACTCCCGACTCGATTATCATTAAGCCTTTTAAACGCTGATACCTAGCCATACAGTAATAACATAGGCTCTTTTTCTCACGGACATTATTAAACAACTTCGATGAAGCCGTACCGCCTAAGATAACCGCCATAAGTCTTGTCGCGACAGTTTCGGGTTCAGGCTCGGCGCAGGCTGTTCTAAAGCCGATTTCAAGCTTGGACTGAGCTACTTCCATTTCTTCGGTAACGTTCTTTTCCTCAAAAACCGTATATACAACGTCGGTAGATAAATCTACAGGCGTTCTTTTTATTTCTTTAAAAGAATTTTTTATAACCTCGGCGGCATTATCGGGATTGCTCTCGCCTACGAATGTAATCTCAAAATGAGCGTTTTTGAGCATATTCCGCCAAGCTTCATAAAGAGCCTTCGGGGTAACGGCTTCAAGCTGTTCCTTAGTACCGCACCATTTAATTCCGTACACTTCGTCGGCGCACATAATCTCATTCAAACGCTGGGCGGCGTAAACCCGCTTGTCGTTAAAATCGGAATCTATCATATCGAGAATCTGGCGTTTTTCCTGGAGCATATCCTTTTCGTCAAACTCGCCGTTCTCTACTTTAGGATTAAATAAAACCTCGCACAAAAGCGACGAAAGCTCAGCGGAGATATTTTCGTTATCAATAGCGTATCTGTCGGAAAGTCCGCCTATATCAATTTTAAGGCACTGCATATCACCCATTTTAGACACAGAGCCGTTGACCTCGGCGCCGTATAGAGAGCCGAGCTTTCTCGACATCTTAATCATATCGGGATATTTTTTACAACATCTTACCATTACGTAGCACAACAGCGCGTTAACGGAAGCTGTTTCCTCGCTTAAAGGCAGAAATATATTAGTGAGCAGCTTCATAGTTTTGAAACGCTCGTCGGAAATACTGTTGAAAACAACTCCGTCGGCAAGTTCAATCTGTTTCACAGGATTCATATAGTCAACTCCTTTTTACATTCTTAATTAGTATAACACAATTTAAATTAATATAAAAGGGTTATTTACAAATAAAAAATTGTTTGCTAAAATAAAATTGAGGTGTTATATATGGATTTACCTAACGACAAAATGATGCTTTTGTCTGTAATAAATACTAAACTCCGCGACAATTACTCAAGTCTCGATGAGCTTTGCGAGGATTTAAACACGGATAAAAGCGGTTTAATTGATAAATTAAAGGAAATCAACTACGAATACAACAGCGAATTAAACAGATTTATATAAAGAAGGTTTACTATGTTTAAAAAACTTGCAGCGGTACTTATTAGCTTAGCTATCATAATAACGCCGCTATACGTCGTAAGCGCTTCGGCAGAGTCCGATATTATCTCCGGCGGAATAACCTACTCGGCTCAGACAGGCTCCACCCTAACCTACACCGTTAATTTACAAAGCACAGAAAATATAAAAAACGGCGGTTTCTCCGTAATCTATCCCGCTGAGCTTACAGATATTAAGTCGGTAAACTCTCCGTATGCCGACTATGAGATTAAAGACGGTAAAATCGAATTTAATATTGATAAACCGGGGGATTTCTCCGAAGAAAAAGCGCTTATTAATATCGACTTTAAAATTACAAACCCGGGTAAAATCGAGTATAAACTTAATATAAACTCGCTGAGTAACGATAACGGATTAATAAGCGAGGACAGTTATACCGCTAAGGAGAAAATCTATTTTAAAAATCCGTCTTACATATCAAGCGAAGCTACCCCCGACGAAGCTGAAAAGCTGAATATTTCCTGGGAAATCGGCAGACTTGCCGCCGCTGACGGAAGCGAAGTTGAGGAAACCTCTAAAAGATACTACCGCGGCGGATTTATTAATACCGATACTTTTAACACAGTAGATATAACCGTTATAGACGATACATACAGATACAACGTTTTCTTTTATAATAGCAACAAAAAATTCATCTCAGCTCTCGAGAATAAAAACCCGCCTGACTTAAATGTAAACGATACAGTTTCACTTCCGCAAAATACAGCTTATATAAGGGTAGTAGTTTGCAGATCGGGTAACTTGGGCGGAGTTGAGGATAATATTCTTGAAAAGAATAATAAAATCTATTTCAGACTTCTGAATATCGAAAACAGTACAGAAACTACCGAGTATATTCCGCGTCAGCAAGGTATATTTAAGGAAGGTAGACTTACAATATCCTCGGGTACAGATGTTCCTGACGACAGAAATATCTACTACGCGACCGATTTTATCAGCACAAAGGATTTAAAAGCGGTAGATGTAGAAGTTCACGACAACACGTATCGTTATAACATTTTCTGGTACAATTCGACTAAATCCTATCTCGGTTGTTTACAAAACTCAAACCCGCCGACTTTAAACAAGAGCAAAACATATAATATATCCCAAGACGCGTCTTACTGCAGGCTTGAAGTTTGCAGGAAATCTAACGTAGGCGGAGTTGAGGACGGAGCGTTACTCGGCAAAGATAAAATAGCCTTTAACCTAATCCCAATTAACACCGAGAGTATTGAACCGTCGGAATCCACAGAAACTCAGCCTGCTACACAGCCGGCCGTGGTAATTGTAACACAAGCTACAGAACCCCAGTCCGTTACGCCGTCACAAAAACCTGACATAGTAAAAAAAGCTAATCCGATTAAGATTAAAATATACAAAAAAGTTATTAAGGCAAAGACTTTAAAGAAAAAAGCGGTAAAAATCAAGGCTTTTAAAATAACTAAAGCTAAGGGCAAAGTAACTTATAAAAGGCTCAAAGGCTCGTCTAAACGCCTCTCGCTTATATCGAAATCAAGCAAGATTAAAATTAAAAAAAGTACTAAAAAAGGAAAGTATAAGTACAAAATAAAAATTACCGCTAAAGGTAATAACTTCTACAAATCTAAATCCATAATAAAAACAATAAAAATCAAGGTAATTTAAATGAAACGAATATATAAAATAACAATAGCTTTAGCGCTGACATTCTTAATACTTATATCGGGTTTAGTTACCGCTTTCGCTTCGGATATTTCTGATACGGCATTCTTTCCCGATAGGAACGACGCTAATTTCACGGCGTTCGGTTTAAAGGATAGAACGTCTTTTAAAAGCATAGAACTGCTCGGAGTTCAGGCTAATAAAAACAATATCAATTCAGCTCGTTTTGTAAGCGTCGCTCTAAGCGAAACGCTGAAAAACTCGGAAGATTACGGCTATATTTTTAACGTGGTCGATAACATTGATAATATTAATGAAATAAAAAACAACGCTGAAGCTTATATCGGATCCAAAAGTACTGTAATCAGCTGTAAAGGTACTCAGAATTCAATAGCTTTCGGGAAATACGGAAACGATATTTTTGAAACAACTTACAGCGGATACACCAGGTACAAATACATTACCGCCTTAGTTAAAAATATCCCCGACGATAAAATCTTAATCGCGAGATTTTATATTCAAAACGGCGGTAATATATATTACGCCGACTATAAATCCGGCGGAAGTTGCTGCGTTATAAATATTGACGATTTAAAGACCAATATTAAATCTAACATCGAGATAATCGCTCACCGCGGCGCCGAGGACAGCGCGTGCGAAAATACTCTAGCGGCGTTTGATATAGCCGGAAAGCAAAGCTGTTACGACGGAGTTGAAACCGACTACTGGATTACTAAGAGCAACGATATATTAATATACCACGATCCTAAGATTAACGGCACAAGTATTAAAAACCTGTCTGTTTCGAACAGAAAGAATTACCCTCTCCCCTTCAAATACAAAACAAAAGAACTTGAGGCTGAATACGGTCAGCAGTATATTCCGACTATCGAGGAAGCGATAGCAACAATATCCAAATACGATTTAAAACTCTATCTTCATACCAAGGACGACACTACATCTCAGGAAAACTTAGAAAAAATAACCGCCCTTCTCGACAAATACAATATGAGAGAAAAGACGGTTATATACTCAAAGGATATGAACTGTTGTAAAAGAATTATGAAATGCGGCGTTAAGGCGGGATATATTATCTCTGAGCCGTCTTACTTAACTATGGAAAACGCGGTCAATTCGTGCGTACAGAATAAGGTCTACAGCTTTATTATTAATTATATCTACGGATTCCCGAGCGACAGAAATATAAAAATGCTTCACGATAATAATATAAAGGTAGGCATTTACAGCGACGCTAAGTACAACGTCAACGGCTCGCTGGAAGCAACCCTCGAACTTATCGACCGAGGCATAGACACTACAATTGTTAATAATAGGATATAAATAGATATAAAAACAGGAGCCGAAACGGCAATATCATTAAGATAAGCCAAAGGGAGTTTAAAGAAAACACACTTGCGAAAAAGCAAGTGTGTTTTTTCGAGAAGAAGAGCAAGACGAAAAGACC
>JAHKZS010000248.1 GCA_020626545.1 bacterium | reverse complement strand
GGAACAGGAATTATCATATTCTTTAACCCTTCGACAGTTAAAGTGATAAGAGCTGTGCCTACAGCCGCTTTCCTAATTATTTCCTGGCCGAACTCACTTTCAAGTAATGCTTGCAAATAATATGGGTTAATTCTTGAATAATCGAGATCAAGTATATACATGTTTCCATTTACCAAAACGCATTCATTATCAGATAAGGTTATAAACGCAGTTTTAAAAACAGGCCCATTCTTTGAAATCAAAAAAGCACGGTCTTTTACACAGTATTTGTTGAGCTTAGGGTTTAACTCCTTTAAATACGGTAAAGAGTTTCCAACAATTCCATCCTGAATATCATTTAGTGTAAGATAACGTGTGTCTTCTACAGTATCTGATACCATAGAATCAAGGTCAGCTGCTTTCATCTGAGCTCCTCTTGAAACATTCGTTATAACTTCACCAAATTCGATGCCGTTAGCAATACTCTCATTGTGAACAACATATCTCTGGGGATGTAATTCATAGGTGTTGTTGAGATCCTCAACCTTAACAGAACAGCATATTTTTGTCTTGTTACTAACTGCATCAAGAATATTAGAAATATTCTCATTAGTTAACGTGTTCTTTCTTCTTCCTCTGACACATTCATTGGTCGCATCAATAAAAGATATATTGGTGTTATTAAAGCTAAGTACAATCATTAATGTAGGAATTGCGGTGTAATCTAATAGATTCTCCGGTAGTGCGATAACACTCTCAATAAAACCATTGCTAACAAAAAAACGTCGGATTTCTGTATCAATTGTATTGTATGCAGAATTAGGTGTTAACAGAGCTACTGCCTTACCTCCTATTTTCAAACTATTAATTATGGATGTAAGGAACAGCCAATCGGAAGATGCTTTTTTGGGTAGAACCCCAATGTTATTGCTGAGAAACTGTAATGAGGTATTATCAGAATCGTTCGTGGATACTGATTTAAGCCTAAAAGGATAATTAGCAAAGATCTTATCATAAGACTTATCCTTTATGGTAAGAACATCATACTGCTTAATATCTTCTTTAACACCAGATAACTCAGCTCTAATCTTAGCTATTGCGACATTATCTGAATTGATTTCATATCCAATGTATGAAGCGTTTGGGCATTCTAAAATAGCAGTTCTAGAAAAGGCACCTCTTCCGCAACAATAATCAGCGATAGATTCGTTTTCTTCTATTTTTAAAAGTTTAAGTGCCAAATCAATGATACTTTGCGGAGTAACCTCAAGTGTCTTGTCCTGTTCTGAGAAATCTTCGTTGATTACTAAAGCCTTCAAGATTTCAAGAGAAAAAGTATTCACTGCCTTTAATACAACACTCTCTTGACCTTTTAAGTAGCTTTTAAGATAATCCCTTATCTGTAAAGTATCAGATACTCCATCAATAAAACTCTCAATATCAAGTACGTTGGTGTTGTTCGATTCTAATAGCTTAATAGCAACATATGATGCGGCATATACTGTTTTAGCGACATTTTGTTTTAATACAGTTCCTTTAAGCTCATCATAAAAGAATTGTTTTGCTTTTAATACATTACTAACTAAAAAATTGTCCATGATAAGACCTCCAAAAGAATTAGATTATCGATAATCTTGACATTATAATACAATAGTGAAGCACAAAAGTCAATGGTTTTTTATAATCTAATTTTGGTTTTGTACATCTGCATAAATCAACTGTAATAAAATTAGAATTAATTATAATATATGCACAATTATTATATTACGTTGTTTGATTGATTTAGTATTTCTTGTATTTCCGCAAGGTGTGTTGCTGTAAAAGTAATGCTATTTGAATCATCCAAAGCAATTTCAACTG
>JAHKZS010000247.1 GCA_020626545.1 bacterium | reverse complement strand
TTTGAACAACGCTCCTCGCTAAAAATGTCCCGCCGGGACATTTTCTTTACGCTCGGCTTCGATTCCCAATCCGTTTTGCCAAAAGATTAAGGACACCCGTAGGTGTCCTTAATCTTTTGGAGCGGATGATGGGAATCGAACCCACACGATCAGCTTGGAAGGCTGAAGTTCTACCACTAAACTACATCCGCATATTCGCAACATTGATATTATATCAAATAAATTTTTGTTTGTCAATAAAAATAAAAAATAAACATAACTTTTCTAATGTATATAATACGTCAAAATTTTTTTGACTATAAATCCGCTGTATGTTATACTTACGGTGGATTTTTATTATTTATTATAAATTAACGCATAAAGAGGTTATCGTATGACAAAATTTTTCGTTAAAAAACCGTATTTTATGATAGTCGCTATAATTATGGTGCTTGTGGTAGGCTTCGTAAGCGTAAGCTCTATGCAGACAGACTTACTGCCGAATTTAGAGCTTCCGTATATGGCTGTTATTACCACCGAGGTCGGCGCTTCCTCCGAAAAGGTAGAGAAGGATATTACTGAGCCGATGGAAAACGCCCTCGGTACTATCAGCGGCGTTGAAAAGGTTAGAAGTACCTCCGCCAACAACTACAGTATGGTTATGCTCAGTTTCGTTGATGATACGGATATGAACTCGGCGCTCGTCCGTGTGTCTAAAACCGTAAACTCAATGAGCCTGCCCGACGGTTGCGGAACTCCTAATATTATGGAAATCAGTATGGATATGGTGGCGACTATGTACGCCAACGTAAACTATAAGGGTATGGATATTAAGGAGCTTTCCGACTTTACCGAAAAGACCGTAAAACCTTATCTTGAAAGGCAGTCGGGAGTAGCTTCCGTATCGGCGAGCGGCCTTATCGAGGACAGTATCGAGGTAAGGCTTAATCAGAAAAAAATTGATAAGATTAACGATAAAATTTAAACCTCTACAAATAAAAAGCTCGGCGAGGCTAAGGATAAAATCGTCGATTCAAAGGCGAAGCTCGTAAGCGGTAAAAATAAACTAAAAGGCAGTAAAAATCAGGTAGCTTCTACCCAGAGTAAAACCAACAAAAAGCTCTCGGACGCTTCGACTCAGATTGCGAAGGCTCAGGCAACTAAGGCGGCGTATGAGTCCGCGCTGTCGAGCTTAAAAGCTCAGAAAGCAGCTTTGGAAGGGGAGAAGAACGCTTATATTAAAGCCAAGCTCCCTGATACGTACAAGACCTTAAACTCCACTTTAGCGGGGTTAAACAGCTCGCTTTCGCCGATGGCTTCCCAGGCTGGAATTACAGTTCCGTCGAGCGTCAAAGAGGCGGTTTCGGACGAGAAAAAGTTTAACGATTTTAAAAACTGGATGAAACAAATCGGCTACGGCGATCAGGTCAGCAAGCTTGATTACAAAACTCTAAAGACCGTTTATAACGCCGTTGAGGTTAGAATCCCCGCAATAGATACCGAACTAAGCAACCTAAATACTAAGCTTAAAGTTCAACAAACTATTGTAGATAAGATGAAGTCCAAGACTAAAAATCTCGACTCTCAGCAGTCGTCACTCACCTCGGCGCAGCTTACCGCCGCGGCTTCGTTCGGAGCGGGACAGGCTAAGATGAGCTCGGCTGAACAGTCGTTAACCGACGCTGAAAAGCAGCTGAATTCCGCCGAGGATAAGTTAAATTCATCGATGAAAGCTGCCCGAAAGAACGCTAACATAAACGCGCTTTTGAGTTTGGATACGCTTTCTAAGATTATTACCGCTCAGAATTTCTCGATGCCCGCGGGTTATGTTAAGGACAAAAATTCTAAGCAGTGGCTTATCGAGATTAACGAGAATTTTAAGAATAAAAAAGAGATTAAAAACCTCGTTTTAACCAAGCTCAGCGGCGTCGGCAATATAAAAATGTCCGACGTAGCGGATATTACCGTTGTCGATAATATCGGCGAGGCGTACAGTAAGGTTAACGGCAAGGACGCTGTACTCGTGTCGGTATATAAGGCGGGTAACGCCAACACAAGTACCGTTTCGAATAATATCCAAAACGCGTTTAAAGAGCTTGAGGATAAGTATAAGGATTTGAGCATCACGACGATTATGAATCAGGGCGAGTATATCGCCCGTATCATAAATACCGTTTTGAGCAGTATTCTCTTAGGAGCGGTACTCGCGATTATCGTACTCGCGCTGTTCCTCAAATCAGTCAAGCCGACTTTAGTCGTTGCGTTCAGTATTCCGTTCAGCGTTATGTTCGCGCTTATCATTATGTATTTTACCGGCATTAACTTAAACGTTATGTCGCTCGCGGGACTATGTATAAGTATAGGTATGCTGGTTGATAACTCGGTCGTAGTTATGGAGAATATATTCAGGCTGCGGCAAAAAGGCGTTCCCGCTCCGAGAGCCGCGGTTCAGGGTACTAAACAGGTAGCCGCTCCGATTATAGCTTCTACAGCTACTACTATCTGTGTATTCTTGCCGATGGTATATACTACGGGTATGGTGGCTCAGCTTCTGATTCCGTTCGCGTTTACTATCTCGTACGCGCTCGCGGCTTCGCTTATAGTCGCGCTTACGGTAGTTCCGACGCTCGGCTCGCTGCTTCTCAAGAATACTAAGGAAAGAAAGCATAACTGGTTCGATAAGCTCAAAAACGCTTACGCTAAGTCGCTTTCGTTCTCACTCAGACATAAATATATTCCTATTTTAGTATCGGTTATTCTGCTCGGAATCTGTATCTTCCAGACGTTCTCGACGGGTATTACTATGATTGATAATACCGAGAGCAACCAGATTTCCGTTACCTTAGAGCTCGACAAGGACGTTACTAAGAAAAAAGCGTTTAAAACCGCCGATAAAGTCCTCGACGCTATCACTAAGATTAAGGGCGTTTCAAAGGTAAGCGCTCTCGACGGCAACACAGGTCTTATGTCGAGCGTTATCGGCTCGGGCGTGAG
This sequence comes from bacterium, assembly GCA_020626545.1. Taxonomy (GTDB): domain Bacteria; phylum Bacillota; class Clostridia; order Oscillospirales; family Acutalibacteraceae; genus Ruminococcoides. Next base: position 2,183 of record JAHKZS010000247.1, on the reverse strand, counting down.
CGATAAGTTCGACTCGTTCTCGTTCAACGTTCTCACTGAGGATAATATCAAAACTACCGACGAGTATAAGACAATTCGAAATGAAATAGAAAAGAATACTAAGAATATTAAGTGTAAGGAGATAACCGTGGCTTCGTCGGCTATGGGCAGTATGAGTACGCTCGCCGACAACGGCGTAACCGTTAATATCTACGGCGACGACCAGGATAAGCTGATGGATATAAGCGATGATGTTGTAAAGATGATGGAGGACGTTAAGGGTATTAAGACGGCGGATAACGGTATCGCCGAATCCGACAGGACAATTAAGCTCCATATCGACCGCAACAAAGCCGCTAAGTACGGTTTAACCGTCGCTCAGATTTTCCAGCAAATCGCCGTTAAGGCTCAAAATGAACAGAAGGCAATCACAATGAAAATCGACGATAAGGACGTCGACGTGAATGTGGTTAAGAAGTCGGGTAAGTTAAGCTACGAAAATCTTATGAATACCAAGATTGAAACGACTGTCCGCAACTCCGGCGGAAAGAGCGTTAAAAAGTCCTATAAGCTTAGCAAGTTCGCTCACTCTAAGGACGGCCGCACGATGAGCAATATCACCCGAGAGAATCAGAGAACTTACCTCGCTGTGACGAGTGAGATTGACGAGGGAGCTAACGCCGCTCTGCTCAGCCGAGAGGTTCAGAAAAAACTCGATAAATACAAGGCTCCCGCGGGCTATGAGGTCGAAATCGCGGGCTCGGCTATCCAGACGAACGATATGCTCAAGCAGATGGCTCAGGCTATCGCGCTCGGATTCTTGCTTATTTATCTTATTATGGTAGCTCAGTTCCAGAGCTTCCTCTCGCCGTTTATAATTATCTTTACCGTACCGCTCGCGTTTACGGGCGGAATGATAGGTCTCGGACTTTTCGGAATGAATATCTCCGCAATGTCGCTGATGGGATTTATGATTCTTATGGGAACGGTTGTAAATAACGGAATCGTGTTCGTAGATTACGCGAATAACTTAAGGATTAAGGGCGTAGAAAAACGCCGCGCTCTCCTCGAAACAGGTAAAACGAGGATGAGGCCGATACTTATGACGGCACTCACTACTATACTTTCGATGAGCGTAATGGTATTCTCTCAGGACGCGGGTAACGCTATGCAGAGAAGTATGGCGGTAGTCGTAAGCGTGGGATTGTTGTACTCAACTCTTATGACGCTTTACGTTGTACCTGTGCTTTACGATATTTTCTACCGCAAAGAACCCAAGGTTATCGACGTCGGCGATGATTTAGAGGATGAACCCGACGAGGTCAGCGAGTTTATGGAAGTTAATAGTTAAGAAAAAAATCGGTCGGATAGAAATATCCGACCGAAACTTTTTTAACTATAATTTTAAAGCGCTGAAAAACCGTAGCTGTTTACGAGGGCTTCAATCTTCTCTCCGCGTAAGCAGTAGGGGCATTTGTGCGGTTTAAAGCTTTGGTAATCGTTTAAATCGTTGGGATTAAAGATCGAGTTGACGGGATGTCCGTCACATTCGTCAACCGTCGCGAATATTGCCGATACTCCCTCGACAAAGCCCTTGTAGTAGTTAATAGCGTCAATCGCGGCAAGCGCGCTTTTGCCCGTAGTAACCGAAGCCGCGAGAATAAGCACGTGCTTACCCGCGAGCATAGGGGTGAGGTTATCCCTGAACATAAGCTGACCTCCTCCGATAAATTCGGGCGAGAGTACGTAGATAGTCTGGTGGGCGTTAAGGTTGATGTAGTTATCCTGAGTGAGCTCGTTAGCTAAAAACGCTCCGATAACCTCCGTGCCGTCCAAGCAGAGTATAGTATCTACGATAGTGTTAATCTGATACGCTTTTACCATCTCTTTGGCGACAGCTTTCGCCTCGGAAAGACGGTTTTTCTGAGTTGTAACGTCTATATAATAGTTAGTGTGGCTGTGCATAGTAGCGAAGTGGCCTTTTCTAACTCGTAAGAATACGTTTTTATTTTTTGTTCTTATTTTAGTTTCCTGAGCCATAGTTACCTCCCGAGTATTAATTTTATATGTATATATTGTACAGTATTTTATACCTTACGTCAAGGAATATAATAAATTTTCTACATAATTATTGACATATCGAATTCATTATTATATACTTTACTAATAAATTAGGAAAGGTTTTGGTATTATGAAAAAATTTA
>JAHKZS010000246.1 GCA_020626545.1 bacterium | reverse complement strand
TCTTGCCCTTTTTCAGTCCTTTTATCTTTAGGCTTTTAGCGGATTTTTTAGAAGTAACTTTAGCGGTTTTAGTGTTCTTATACTTATTATTAAATCCGTCCGCTTTGCCGATAATTTTTACTGTCTTAGTTTTCTTTACCTTAACGGTAATGCTCTTTTTGCTCAGCTTAGGCGAAGTTTTTACGGTAACCTTACAGGTAAGCTTACCGCCGTCTGTGAGAGCTGCGGTAATTACTGCCGAACCCTTTTTAAGCGCGGTAACCTTTCCGCCCTTTACAGAAACCGCCTTAGCGTTAGAGCTTTTCCAGCTTTTAACGCCGGCGTTCGTCACCTTTAACACCTTTGCTTCGCCCGCTTTAAGCGATAAGCTTTTAGCCGAAATAGCGGGAGTTTTTTCGCCAACAGGATTTTCGGGTTCAACGACGGGAGGTAAATCTTCCTCGTTATTAATTTCGACCTCCTCTACCTTTTCGGCGGAATACTCCTTCGACAGCCAAGCCGCTCGGCTAACCATCCAATCGCAAGCGTAATCGAACTTACCCTTGAAGGTATCGGGATAAGAAGTAGGATACTTGTTTACGGAGTAGGTGTTGGTTTCAACATCGTAAGAGAGTTTAGTAAGCGAGGTATGGTCGGCAATCCATTCGCCCGTATACGTCGGCCAACCGCAAGCGTAGTTCATCGCGGCGCTCTTTTCAACAAGCGAGAAATATTTATCTTTAGTATGGAAAACCTTATCCATATCGCTGTTAAACTTCTTACCCGTAAAATGATCAATCGCGGGAACAAATTTCTCGAACCAAATCTCTTTAATACGATTTAACAAAACCTCGTTAGAGATAAAATTCATAGCAAACGAGCCCCATTCACCGGTCGGTTTTTCGTAATCATAAATCGCGAAATAATCGAGCATTTCCTTAATACCGGCGGCGTTACCGAGGGAGTTATCGTAATCCCATACAGGCGAACCGTAGAATTTATACTTACCGTTTTCGTCCTGTTTATATGTAAAGAACATACTCGACACGCCCGCGTCCCAGTTCTTGCCGAGTTCGTTAATCAGATAAAGCTTAGCGACTGAATCGACGTCGGCAATATCTTTTATTTTTTCGTCGTTCGTTCCTAATGCGCCGCATAGCTCGGTAAACTTTTCTTTAACGTAATTTTTAACGGTGTTATAGCCTTTTTCACCCTGAGCAATTTCGGGGGATTTAATCGTAATCTTTAAACCGTCGTCGAGCGTTACGAAATAATCGTACGCTACCTGAGCGCCGGGGTCTACCTCGCACAAAAACGGAAAATCCTCTTTAACGCTTCCATCCTCGTTAAGATAATCTGTTTCCTCAAAGTCGCTGATAAGAGAATTTTTACCGACTTCGATTTTTTCAGCCATCTGGTACGTTCCCCAGTAATAACCGTTCATATAGAAATCTACGTATCGCGAGTCAGATGCGTAAGGCATATCTACCGCGTCCGAAAGGTCGTAGAGTATACGGTTTCTCGAAAGGGTATCATCCTGGAAATTAGCGAGCAGGGAGTACTTTTTACCCTCTTTCATACCGGCTACGCTGACTTTCTTGTCGTAAGTTATATTGAACGGCTTTTTATCCATATTCCAGGTTGTATTACCTCTGCCTTTGATTTTCTTGATAGATGTGTTATCCACCTTGCCGTCGGGAGAAACAATTGCGCCCGCAGCCTTTGCGGTATTGGATTTTTCACCGCTTAGATAGGTAAATAAATCGGTACCCTTGCCGTCGGCGTCGCTGTTATTGACGTACACTGCTGCTTCAGCTTCGGATTTCATAAAACGCAATTTATATGTTTCGTTCTCAGCTTTTACCTCGTAGGTTTTATCCTGTTCGTAATTCACCTCGGTCACTTTGCCCGCGGGGATTTCGGTACCGTTAACATTTACATTTTCGGTAAAATTATTAAAGATATCGACCTTAGATGAGTCCGCTGACGACGGCAGGAAGAAGAATTTTTCGTCGGGGTTAATCTCTTTATAATCTCTGCCGTGGACACACTGCCACGCGCTCCACGCCTCGACATCCTCGGACGACGATACGGCGTGTACGTAAAGCGCCTTATCCGCGTTAAAGGAAAGCTTCGGCGCTTCTGTATCAGCGTTTACCATGGGAGCCGCAGCCGTTATACCCAGCGTTAAAACAGCGGCTAAAAATACACTTAAAATCTTTTTAATCTTTTTCATTTTTTCCACCCTTTCAATTATTTTCAAGATAGCTTTTCGCTATGTTGAAATAATTATAAAGCATCAATCTGAAGTTAATATTAAGAATTGCGTACAAAAAATCAGCACCTCAAAAATCAGAGGTGCCGGTTATCATTGCTTTCATTTTTAAACTGAGTCGGGGTTACTTTATACTTCTCCTTAAACGCCCGGGTAAAATAGGACAGGTTATCGAATCCGCAGGACGAAGCCGCGTCGGAAATTTTCATTTTTTCGTTGCTGATTTTTTCGGCTGCGCGTTCAAGGCGGTAGTTTTTCAGATACTTTGTAAACGAGCTGCCCGTAAGCTCCCTGAACATCTTAGAAAAATAACTCGGCGAAAAATTACACATAGAAGCTGCGTCGGCTACGGTGATATTCTCGGCATAATTATCCTCTAAATACGAAAGCGATACCTTTAGCTTTTCGTAAAAACGCTCGTTTTCGCCGCCTGTTTCGTCGGATACGGCGCAGACGTTCTTTACATAGTGCATAAACTCAAACACCCTCGATTTAATCAAGAGCTCGTTATCGCTCGATAGCTGGGGAGCGTTTTCAATCAGCGAGTCAACAAGCGGAGTTAACTTAGTGAGCAGAAGATTATCCCTGCCGATAAAATTCGGCATTACAAGTTTTCGATAAAAGATGGGTTTAAGATATTTTTCAGCGCAGATATCCTCACCGTTGCTTTCGAGAAGCGATAATCTGAAAAGAATATTGTAGTAGACGGCGCGCTTTTCGCCGCGTTGTTTTATAGAATGGATAGTCTGCGGATGGATTAGCGCCATTTCGCCCTTACATACGACGAACTCATTTTGCTCAACGGAAACGGATATCTCCCCCATCGTCACATAGATAATCTCAAGCTCGTCGTGCCAGTGAAGCGGAAAGCTGTTAAAAAAATCAGGCAGTACGGAGCGGTAGATTGCGTAAGGAAAATTTCTCGAACCGTGAATTTTAGTTTCATGATAAGCGCGCATAGTTACCTCAAAATTGTTTTGTGTTAAAAACAGAGCTGATTTATGCTAGAATTATACATAAAATAATCGTATAATACAATTATACAAGAAAAATGTTTAAATTCAAGTGATTATATGAAAAAGCTAAAACTATACAGTCTTGCGTGGCCGATTTTCGTAGAAACGGCTCTGTTTATGCTGCTCGGGTTTATAGACGTATATATCCTGAGCCGTTACGACGACTTAGCTGCCTCGTCGGTCAACACAGCGAATCAGGCTGTCTCAATCGTTACAATAGTATTCGCCGTAATATCCTCGGCGAGCGCCGTGATGATTTCGCAGTATCTCGGCGCGAAAAAAGAACAATCTGCCTCGCGGATAGCGGCGTTGTCAATAACATTACATCTTATATTCGGCGTTATTATAAGCGTAATGTTTCTGATTTTCAATCGACCTATCCTAATATTTATCGGCGCGGAGAATAAAATTCTCGACTTCGCGTGCCAATATCTTTCGATAGTCGGCGGAGTAATTTTCCTACAGGCGTTAATGACCTCAATGTCGGTTATTATCCGCAACCACGGAATGACGAAAGTTTCGATGTTCGTAACCGTGGGGATGAACTTTTTAAACACTGTACTTGATATTATACTCGTGCCGAAAATGGGCGTCGCGGGAGTAGCTATAGCTACCAGTATCAGCCGGGTTATCGGCACAATCGTACTTGCGGTAGTGCTTTTCAAAAGGGTTGAGAAACTCTCGATATTTAAACTTATAAAACCTTTCCCCGTAAACGATTTAAAGGATATATTCAAAATCGGAGTGCCGTCCGCATTCGAAACTTTCTTATACAACCTATCCCAGCTCGTTATCACATCAATCGTCTTAAACTTCCTTTCCGATAACGAACTTATCACTAAAACTTACGTCCAAAATATAACAATGTTTTTCTACATATTCGCGCTGTCGATAGGTCAAGCTTCCCAGATTATAACGGGACACCTTGTCGGCGCTGGAGAGTACGACAAAGCTTACCGTCAGGGACTGAGGTCGTACAGCTACGCATTTATAATAAGCGCCGCGGCTTGCGCTATAGGAATAATTCTAAGGTATCAGCTTATCGGAATTTTTACAGGCAACGCCGAAGTTATAGAATTTGGCGCGAATATACTTTTACTTAACGCTTTTTTAGAGGCGGGGCGAACTACTAACTTAATCATAATAGCGTGTCTTAGAGGTTCGGGAGACGTATACTTCCCGACCGCGTGCGCCGTTTTCTCGAACTGGACTTTAAGCGTAGGAGGTTCATACCTGCTCGCCGTAGTATGCGGAATGGGAATTTACGGACTTTGGATCGCGCTTGCCGCCGACGAATGTTTTCGCGGAATACTGATGCTGTTGCGTTGGAAAAGCGGAAAATGGCGGAATAAATCAATCGTAAAACACAGCGAAACTTAAAGGAGGAATTCCTATGAAAAAACTAACGGCTACACTGCTTTCTTTGCTGATGGTTGTGTCAATTTTTACAGCTATGAGCGTAAACGCTGACGAAACTGAGCTCGGCACACCTACGGGATTTACCGCCGAAAACGCTCTATTCGCCCACGCCGTGTTAAACTCGGCTGACAGCGAAGCGTGGCAGGCTTGGCAGAGCGCACATGACGAGAGTTTTAACGAAGCTAAACCGACGGAGAAATACTTCTTTCTTCCGGCTTCGGCTGATACAAACAGCGTAGATATTTACAACGGTTATCAGTTCGACGTCAGCGTTAACGGCGTTTTAATTGAGGCGGGTAAAACCTCTCCGATAGCTTATGAGCAGGATAAAAACTACACTGTTAATATAAACGGAACTAATTACACACTAAAGTTTATGAAGTCCAACGCCGAGGCGGCGATTTACATAAACAACAGCGACGCCGACGGCAACGGCGCGGAGTTAATGAATTACTTAAACTCCGATAAAAGCCTGAGCGCGAAAGCTTCGGGAGCAATCGTCACTCCCGACGGCAAGCTCGACAACACCAATATCAAAAAGATTAAGGGCAGAGGTAATACAACATGGCAAAAAGCCAAGAAAGCCTATAATATAACCTACGATAGTAAGGTCAGCATAGCGGGAATGCCTAAATCGAAGAAGTATTCGATTCTCGCGAATTATCAGGACGACTCGCTCTCGAGAAACCGCTTTTTATACGACCTTTCGGACGCTGTAGGTATGCCGTACGCTTCCGACTCACGTTACGTAGATTTCTACTCAGACGGATATTACTGGGGTTCGTACCAGATGTGCGAGAAAATCGACGTAGGCTCGTCGAGCTTAGTAAGCGATTTTGAGGAAACCGATTACCTCGACGAAAGCGGTAATGTAAAGGAAGATTTTCCGTTTTTATGCGAGGTGGACGCGAGCGCTAACGCCGCTGAGGATTATTACGTATCACTCAACAACGGACTTAAAGTTACTATTAAAGCTCCCGAGCTCGACTCAACCGACAAAGGTTACAACGAGGTTAAGGAATACGTTAAAACTAAATTCAGCGAGTTTTACAACGCTTCGGGCAGTACGACCGCCGATTTATCCGATTACGCCGACGTTGACTCGGTAGCTAAAATCTACCTTATAAACGAACTCGGCAAAAACTGGGATTCGGGCGCCTCAAGTATGTTCTTTACATACAGGCAGGACGAAAACGGAAAATATAAATTCTACGGTTCGCCCGTATGGGATTACGACAACTCGCTAGGCAACGCCACGGGCGTTAAAAACGACCTCAGAAATATCGGAGTTACCGACTACGAGGAATACTCGGGATGGTGGTGTCGTTACAAGGAAAAAGGCTCGCGCGGAAAAATCTCTAACAATATCTTAAACCGTCTTTCCCAGAACAACGGAGTTTTTGAGGCGTCGAAAAAAATATGGTTCGAAAAATTCGTACCCGCTATCGACCATTTCTTAGGCAGAAAATATATCTCCTCCGTAAACAGCGATTTCTACACCGCGGATAAATACTACTCGCTCATAAGCGATTCGGCGCTTATGAATTATAAAAGCGGATGGCTGCTAAAAACGAGCGGTTGGATTGCCGACCATTCGAGTTTAAACAACGCGTTCTACGACGACGATACCAAGACGTACAACGAGTACAAAACCACGGATAGATACGCTAACACATTCGAGGGAATGTACAACTACGCTCGAGACTGGATGATAAGCCGCGCGGCTTGGATGTCTAAAGAGATGAGCGATACTAGTATCACAACCGCTAAGGTAGACCGTCCCGCTTTTGAGCCGGCGACAGAACCTCCGACTACCGAACCCGCAACTACAGTACCGCCTACTACAGATGCTACAACTACAGAAGCTGCGACAACCCGGGAAGTTACCACTGAAACCGAGACAACCAAACCTCAAACTACCGAGCCTGTAACTTCAGGACCTGTAACAACAGAACCGATTACTTCTACTCCCGAACCGACGGAAGAAACTTCGACAGTTCCCGAAACAACCGAACCCATAACCACAAATCCGCCAGAACCTCAGACCGAACCGGCTGAGAATCCTACCGAAGTTCAACAGCCGACCGAACCTGTAACAGCTCCGTCGATAATACCTGTCGATCCCGTGAGCGAACCCGTAACCGAACCTCAGATTCAGCCCGTCACAGACCCGATAGAAAAGCCCTCCGCCGTAACCAAGATTACGCTAAAGAAAAAATCAGCGAAAATCTACAGACGCGGTACTTATAAAATCTCGGTAAAAATCGAGAATAAAAAAGGCGCGGTGACTTTCAAGAGTTCTAAACCCAAGGTAGCCAAGGTAAGCTCCAAGGGCAAGATAAAGGCGCTAAAAAAGGGCACGGCGTATATCACGATTAAAAATAACGGCGTGTCGGTGAAGTTCAAGATAAAAGTTAAAAGCCCGAGACTCAAGGTCAAGAAAAAGACCTTAAAGCTCGGCGAAAAATACAAGATAAAGATTATCGGAAAAGTCGGAAAGGCTAAATTCATCGCTTCTAACAAGCGGATAAAGGTAACTAAGAAAGGTTACGTAAAAGCCTTACGCAAAGGCAAAGCCAAGGTTAAGGTTAAAACAAACGGCATTAAACTTACCTTTAAGGTAAGCGTTAAATAACTTACATTTGCGATACGGAGCAGTTTAAAACTGCTCCGTATTTGCGTTTATCGGCAAAAAAGAACTCCGCGAAAGCGGAGTTCAATTTACATATTATTAAAACTCGTCTATAAGACGCGCGAGCTTCATCTGAATCAGCGTAGCGTCACGAATCGTAACGCTTCCGTCGCGGTTTACGTCGGCAAAGTTCTCGCCTCGGTAGAGCGGGATTTCTTCGGCGCCGATTTTAAATTTCTGAATCAGCGTAGCGTCGAGAATATTTAACCTGCCGTCGAGATTAGCGTCGCCGAGATCGTAGCTTTTCGGAGTATCGTACTTAATATTATTAGCGATAGCGTAACTTTCGGCGTACGAGCCCTCGTTACAATATATAATCAGGTTATCTATACCGCTAAAGGCGTTATCCTCGATAGAGATCACGCTGTCGGGAATATAAACATCCTCAAGAGAAGTACAGTTTTCAAAGCTTCTCGAGCCTATAGCCTCAACCGTTTCGGGAATATCGAGCCTTTCAAGCGAACTACAGTTATAAAATGCCTGGCTCGGAACTTTGGTCAATCCGCCTAAGCTGACCGATTTTAAATCGGTACAGTTCTGAAAAACTCCGAAGCCCGCTTCCTCTAAATTATCGGGAAGAATAAGCTCTTTAAGCTCAGTACAACCGTAAAAGGTGTTCGATCCAATCTTTTTGAGCTTAGAAGCATTCTCAAACGAAACGGACGTTATATAAGTATCCTCGAAAAACGCGTAATCGTCGATTTCGGTTACATAGGCTCTCGCGAGAGTTTTTGGAATAACTACCTTATCGGTACGGTCGTCGAAGCTGTGAATAACCGCGCCGCCGCTTTCGTCAATATCGAACGCGAAGCCGTCCAAGGTTACGTAAGAGTCAGCGGCATAGACGTTAACGGAGCCTAAAATGAGTATAGATAAAACTACGCAAATAATTCTAAAACAACTTCTCATAAATTCCTCCGTTAATCCCACATATAATCGTCGTTCTCTATAATCGGATCATCCAAAGGATCCGTAGGCGCTATATACTCGGAATATCCCTCGACGCTGTTCAATAAAACATCGTCGAGCGCTACGCCCTTATAAAAGAATTCGGGCGAGATATATTCTTTTTTCAAATTTATCTCCCCCTTATCCTTTCAATTAATCAGTAGTAGTAATTACCTTCATATTGTCCAGCGCGTTGTCCTGAGAGCCTATATTTCTCATACAAACGTAGACGGAATTACTGAGGGTTACGTTTTGGTCTTTGTCGATTAAGTAGGCTGTCGCCTTTAATACATAGTTTCTGTTTTTATAAGTTTTTGTGCCATTTGACTCGGTGTAGTTATTGGTAAACGGCTTAGCAAACTCAACCCGGTTTTTGTTAGTAATGCTTAGATTAGGTATATTATTTACCGAGATAGAACGACGTTTAGTATCGTTATAAGAATAAACGGTCGATTTATTCTTTATAGCCTCTTTGAGATTAGCTTCGTTTGAAGCGAAGTTATAATCCTTGCCCTCGACAAATTCCTTATCGGCGGGCAGTGAAGCGCAATACTCAAGCACTACGCCCGCTGTATAGTCGCCGTCGTTTCTAAGTTTATTATTTTCGCCGCCAAAAGCGATCTCGAAATCGGTGTACATTAAGTCGGTGCTTCCGTTCGGGAAAAGATTACCGTCCTCGTCAGTCCAGCGGTTTCGAGAATAATCGAGGTGAGTCAGAACGATTTCGGTATCCTCTGCACTGCTGTCCGAATCATTAAACACAGGGCTTATAAAGTAGTCATCCATAATACAGAAAGTAAACCAAGAGTCATAGCACTTAGCTATTACCTTTCCGTCCTCGGATTTTCTAATCGCCCAATAGCTGAAGTTTTTATTATCACGTAAATCCAAAGCGGCAAGCTTTTGGTCTGTTTCACGGTTAGCGCCTATGGTGGTTTGAATGGTAGTATAAGCGCCCGACTCGTTAAGACGATAATTAACGTGAACCTTTTTAATTTCCTGTTCGGCGGTTACTACGGTATACATAGTATCGGGCGAAGCCTTCGAGTCCTTCACGATATTCTTATCAGTCCAGCATAACGTCTCACCGTGATTACTCTCGAACGGAGCTAACGCCATAATGAACTCATCGCTAAGCTCATAAGCGCCCTTATCATTAAGACTTTCGGAGAGCTTATCCTTAGTAAGCGTATCTTTAACTACGAAATCCTGCACGCCGTACTGACGGGTTTTAAACCTGAACTTAATCTCATAATTCATAGAGTCAGGAAGCGGAAGCTTCTTAAACATCGCGATATAGCGGTAATTACGGACTCTCTGGTTATTATCGACTGTCATAGAATTATTGTCGTCGTGTCGGATTATCTCTCCGCTTTCGAGTTCTTCGTACCAACCGGTAAACTCGTATTTATAAAGTCTTTCGTCATTCTTATTTATTCTGAATTTAAACTTACTGTTCTTAGCGTACGGAGTATCGTTTCCGCACTTGTATCCGGACGGCGATTCGAATTCAACTTTGTATCCCGTCATATTTCCGTCGGTATCTAAACTCGAAGATTCGTCGTTGGTATAAACACCGTCGTCATTGTAGCGGATCTCTACGTTCATATGAACTTTAACCTGTTCGAATACGGCATAATAAGTAATATCCGCGCCCGGTATTTCGTTCGGTTTATAAGTTAAGCTGGTACTAATCGGACTATCAGTCCTATAGTTTATAGGATCTAAATACCAACCCTTAAATATATACTTACTTTCAAGCTCGTCATCGGACATCGGTGTCACGGTACAGCCCTTGATTTCCTCGGCTTTTTCGACGAGTTCCTGAGAAGAAGACAGCACCGCATAGGTTTCCGCGTCGTCAGCGTCTAATTCACAGTACGTACGATAGCTGAGTTTACGCTGGCTGTCTCTCTTATAGTAAACCTTTATTATATTCGTTTCGGGAGGATCTTTATCGGTACGGATAGTTACCGTAAGCTGACGGTCGCTTATACGGGTATAGTTAGCGTCGTTGTATCTAAGCGACGACGGAGCGTCTACATTAACTATCTTACCTACGGGCTGAGCGTCGAACGTTTCGGGAGCTTTAATTTCTCCGTCCCAAAGCGTAGGATCGTTGTCGTAAAGCTTTTCAGCCTCGTAATCGTAATACTTAACGGTGTACTTATAAGCTTTTCGATTATAGTAAACCGAGATAACCGTTACATTACCGTCCAACGTAACGCTTGTATTCAACGCCGTTTCCTCGTCGTTAACTTTTATGCTTGTTTTACTCTCGTCAATCGTATAGCCTCTGTCTAAAAGAGCTGTACAAGTATCGCGCGAGTAAATATCGGAAGCGTTAACAGTATCGCCGATTTGAGCTGTCTGGTTTTCGCTGTAGTAAAGCTCATAATTAGAGCTGTCGTCGGCATTCTGGATATAGTGGTCTATCTGATACAGAGTACCTGTATTACTCTTTGTATAGAAGAAGATTATTCGGTTATTTTTAAGCTCCTCTTCCTTAGCCTTTTCGGAATCGCTATTTACCGAAGCCGAAAGAACTATCGAACGTGAAATCTTATCGGGAACATATCCTTCAATATACTGAGCTCTTTCGGTGACAACAGCAAAGGCAGTGTGGTCGTCCTGAGTGTCGTAAAGTATCTCGCCTGAATCCTTATCAATATACTGTACTCTATACCATACTTTTTCTTTATGGATATATTCAAAGTTATATGTATTAGGCTCGAACTCTTTTCCATCCTCGTTGCTCTCAATAAGGATTGAGTGCGACGACATAGTCGGCCACCAGTTAGCCTCTCCGTCTACCCACTTATGCTCCTCGTTGAGTTCAGAGCCGCTCTTAGCGGTAAATGTACGGGTTTTTGATACGAATACCGTACCTGTCGACGGAGGAGCTACCTCTTTACCTGTACCCTGTTCGGTATAAGTTACCTGATACTTAGCGGTATCTCTGGAAACCCATTCCGCGTATAATTTAAGGTCGCGCGTTACCGGCAGAGTTTCGGGGTCGAATCTTACAGGCTGACGGTTTTCGTCAATATAATACCAGCCCGCGAACATAGCGTTGTTAAGCGGATTCAGCTTATGCACCGCGTCGGGATCATCCGCCGGAACATCCGCAGTATCAATAAGCGAATTGTAATCAACTGTACAAGAGTTAACAGGCTCTTGGTTCAAGCTGTAAGAACGATAGTCGTTATAGAATTTGACTTCGTTAGTTACAGGCAGCCACCGCGCGTAGAACGTAGTATCGTCGGCGGGCATACGGTCTGTATCGTAATTAAGCTTTTTAGTATAGAACGGATCCCAATACCAGCCCTCGAAAACATAGTAATTCTCAAGTCCCTCAACAGGGAACTCGGGGTTCTCGTATCTTAAAGATGTAGCATTAAACGGGCCGTCGTAAGGAGCTCTCGGAGACGCCGCATGCTGAATTACATTGTAGTTATAGTAGTTCAGCTTATATGTATTGAAATTATAGAAAAACATTACGTCGCAGTGATGTTTAGCGTCAAATCCGCCCTCACCGTCATTATCATACCAAATCGAAAGAGGGTTTATGTCGTAGGTACTAAGATTCTTATCTTCCGTAACAACCTCATTGCCATTCGAATAATAATGGGTGTAATTCTTCTTAATTACGTTGGCTTCGGTAATATACGTATAACCCACCATAGAAACAGCGGTCTGGTTCTTTTTTACCTCATTCGAAAGATTAGGTTCAGATAAGGTATGGTAATTACCGCCCGCGTCAATCGTTTCAACGATATTTTGAGCTTTCAAGCCGTATCTTACACCGTTGTTCTCGATAACGTCTACATACTGACCGGGTTCCCAATATCCCGGCTCAAAGTAGAATCCGTTTTTAGAATAAAATCCTCCGGGATATTCTCCGCCGTTAAAAAAGGTATCCCAACCCTTTGATTCAATAACGTAATCCTCACACGGTAAAAGCTGGGTATAGTTTTTATAAGTAAAGTTAAATACCTTTGACGCGGAGCCGTTCCAGTCGCCTGAGCTTGCCGCGGTATTATCCCACGATGCCGCGAAGTATAATGTGGTATAGTCGAAACCGGGGGTATTCTTAAGGTTATAATTTATAAACGTATCCGTCAATAATATATCACCATCGAGCTTTTCGAAGAAGCCCTTAACGGTAAAGTTGCTCTTACCGACCTTATATTTCGAGCCTTCCTGTACCGCCCAGCTTCCGAAACGTACAACTTCGTTCGGCTGGTTAGGTTTATCGGAACGCTGTTGAGTATCGAACGCGTCATTATACCATACGTTGTGCAGACTTGCGCCGTATTTTACTTTAAACTCGTAGAACCAGTATCTGTGGTTTTTTTCTGTATCGTCAATATAATCGACTTTCATTCCGCCTTTGACGATTTTGGGAAGATTTGCGACAACAGATCTTTGGAAAGGAGCGTTACGAAGCTGTGTAATAATCGGTTTAAATGTAGCGTTAGCTTTATCCTGTTGATTTACAGAGAAGCCCTTGGTACCGCTTGTTAAGGAAACCTTACCGCCCTCAAGACCTTTACTTCCGTTTTCATCCACGGTAACAGTACCGCCCTCGGACTTAGCGTAGAAGAACTTCAAGGTCATTTCTTTGCGTTCGTAGTAAACGTTAATCTGGGTGCTTCCGTCACCCGCAACCGTTATACTGTCTGAGCGTTTCTGAGTAAATATTAAGCTTGACGCTTTTTCGTTAAGATGATAATATCTGCTGTTTTCCGTGAGATCCTTTTTTACAGCGGGGCTCATTTTTTCGTAAACCGATTGAAGCTCGTCCGCGTGCTCAAATAGGTCATAAGATAAAACGGTATTATCATACGTAAGCGTAGTACCCGAAGTAACGTTGTCAACAGCGTAGGACGTCGCAACGGAGTAATTCTTCGCGAGTAAGTCCTGAGCTTCTTGGGCGCTCTTTCCGTCTAACGCCGATTCTGTCAAGGTACTCTCGGGGTTTTCAATCCAATATATGATAGTGTATTTTGTATCTATAGGCTTCCACACGGCTTTATAGTAGGTATTACCTTTCGGAACGATTCCGCTGCTGAAATCATCAGCGATATCCTTAGCTTCTTCTTCCGTAATCGGAGTTCCGCTATTGTTTAAATACTGTCCTTCTTCATTCGATTTAACCCAGCCGATAAAGTCATAACCCGTACGCTTAGGTGTAGAAATATTATAAGTTGCGCCGTGCTTAGCATATACCGGTTCAACTCCGTAACCGCCTTTACCCAGGTCGAAATTAACGAGATAATAATTTCGGTCGTAATATAGCTTGAACTCGGTCGAACCGTCGGCAGCGATTGAGTCGGGCTCATGGAACAAAGAAGTAAATCCGTCAAAATGAATATTCTCAAGCTCCTCGGGGTATGTACCCGTATAACCCGATTTCTCATAGTAGTCGTTACTAAGCGAAAGATTCTCGGTATAGAGGTCATCTCGGATATTTTGCAAGAAGTATCTTACCTTATAGTGAACCTTATCGGGAAGATAATAAATCGTAACGGTATCGTCCCCTTCTATATCGGGGTAATCAAGCGTAGTTTTGCGCGCAACCTCACCGCCCTCTAACGCGGTGTAGGGTACATAGCCTGGGATAACGGGGTTGGTAACTTCCACATTGAGATTCTCGCCCGAGCGGAGCACAGCTACATACGGATCGTGCGCCGCTGTACCGTCCTCGTAAGAGTAATTGATACGAACGGTGCAATAACTGTCAGCGTACGCGATAACAGACGCGAAAACAAATCCAATCAAAAACACAAACAGTGTTATTAAAAAGATTGATCTTTTCTCTTTGACCGTCGATTTAACTCGTGTTAACATTTTCCATCTCCCTTTCCTAAAATTTACTTCTAAATAATGTTTTCATAATTTCCGATAAATCAATATATTACACTTTAATTATTCCGTATTTAATTATTTTTTTCAAGAAAAAGTGACAGGACGTCACTTCCTTGTTTCCAAGGTAAATTTTGTATATGTGACTTTTCCGGTATATCACTTTTGAAAAAACAGATTATGAGCTATTGAATACAGTTTCTCAATATGATTATTTGCCTTATATTATATCATTTTCGCACAAAGTCGGCAAGTAAATTTTGTGCATTATCGCTATATTTGAGCAATTTTCGTAGGTTTTAACAATTTGTTGAATTTTTTATATGAGCTGTTTATTCACTTTTTCAACGTGAACTTTCGAACACAAAAAATGTGAGCAAAAAACAGGGCTTCACTTGTGCATTTTTTCACAATTTTTTAGCGGTTTTACGCATTAAAAAGCTAAAGTATATGTGATAATTTCCAGACTTTATCGGGAGATAAAGTAATTGTAAAAACAGAAAAACGGCTGTCACATTAAACGTGACAGCCGTAATTTTTATCTAACGGGAATTTTCAAAAGTTTTATTTAATTATTCCTGACCGGGAACTTTAGGGAGGTGTTTAAAGCTCTCCTCGAGTTCTTCGTCGGTCGGGATATAGTCGGTCATCTTACCGTCGTTAAACTTCTCGTAAGCGACCATATCGAAGTAACCTGTACCTGTAAGACCGAATACGATAGTTTTCTCCTCGCCTGTTTCCTTGCATTTAAGCGCTTCGTCCATAGCGACCTTGATAGCGTGCGAGCTTTCGGGAGCGGGAAGTATACCCTCGATACGAGCGAACTTCTCGGCAGCCTCGAATACCTCGGTCTGCTCTACGGCTACAGCCTCCATTAAGCCGTCATCGTAAAGCTGGCTTAAAGTAGAGCTCATACCGTGGAATCTTAATCCGCCCGCGTGGTTAGCCGAGGGGATAAAGCCTGAGCCTAAAGTATACATCTTAGCGAGAGGACAAATCATTCCTGTATCGCAGAAATCGTAAGCGAATTTTCCGCGTGTAAAGCTCGGACATGAAGCGGGCTCAACCGCGATAATACGGTAGTCTTTTTCGCCTCTTAACTTTTCGCCCATAAACGGAGCGATAAGTCCGCCGAGGTTTGAACCGCCGCCGGCGCAGCCGATAATCATATCGGGCTCGACGCCGTATTTATCGAGAGCGGCTTTAGTCTCGAGACCGATAACCGACTGATGAAGGAGTACCTGGTTAAGAACCGAACCGAGTACATAGCGGTAGCCCTCGTTAGTAGTAGCAACCTCAACAGCCTCGGAGATAGCGCAGCCTAAGCTTCCTGTAGTACCCGGATGCTCGGCTAAAATCTTTCTGCCGACCTCGGTAGTAGTTGACGGAGAAGGAGTTACGTCAGCGCCGTAAGTACGCATAACCTCGCGTCTGAACGGCTTCTGCTCGTAGCTAACCTTTACCATATAAACCTTTAAGTCAAGTCCTAAGTAAGCGCAAGCCATCGAGAGAGCTGTACCCCACTGACCTGCTCCTGTTTCGGTAGTAACGCCCTTTAAGCCCTGTTTCTTAGCGTAATAAGCCTGAGCGATAGCGGAGTTTAATTTATGGCTTCCGCTTGTATTATTACCCTCGAATTTATAGTAAATCTTAGCGGGAGTGTCTAAGGCTTTCTCGAGACAGTAAGCTCTAACGAGCGGAGCGGGTCTGTACATTTTATAGAAATCCCGGATTTCCTGAGGAATGTCGATATAGGGAGTAGTATCGTCGAGCTCCTGAGCTACGAGTTCTTCACAGAAGATACCGCTCATTTCCTCAGCGGTAAGCGGCTTACCTGTACCGGGGTTAAGAAGCGGAGCGGGCTTGTTTTTCATATCCGCTCTGAGATTATACCACTGCTTCGGGATTTCGTTTTCACTTAGATAAATTTTATACGGGATTTTGTTTTCTGTGTTTGACATAAGAATTCTCCTTTTATATTCAATAATAATTTTTAAATTAAAGCCTGTTTAATTCAGGTTCACCATCGTTTAGTTAAAAGCTTCATAGAATCACCTTTTTTTTAAAAATAAAAATCCTGTCCCTGCAAAAATGCAAGGACAGGAATAATCCTGCGGTGCCACCTCGCTTGACGTAATTTTTACGTCCGCTCAACGCGTACCAACATACGCTGACCAAATTATACGGATAGTCTTTCCGTCTCACATACTCCGCAAAGCGTTTCTGCTCGCCCTCAGAAGCCCATTCAAAACTGCTCTTTCTACGACGATTCCACCATCCGCCGCTCTCTTAAGAAAGGATACAGAGTTTACTCACTCTTCCTCATCGGTTTAAAAGCATTTTACAACAAATCTTTTTATTTGTCAATAGTTTTTTCGGTGAATAATTCAACCCATTAACTTGCTAAAGTTTTTATTTTCCGCTCGATAGTCTCTCTAGCCTTTTGGGGATCGTCTGTATCCTTTACGGCGAGTTCCATCGGACAAAGCCCGCTTTTATCACGGTTAATTATCTTATCGGCAAGCTCTTTATAATCGTATTTCACACCGTAACTCCCAAATACATTTACAGCGTCCTTACTCATAACTTCGGCGTAAACAGCCTCGGCTTTAAGCAGTACATAAAGCATAGCCGCCGCTTTTCCGACGATTTTATCGGAAGCGCAGCAATGCTGTAAATTCTCGTCATCAACGATTTCGAGCAGAGGTTTTATTCCTCTATCCGAACTTGTATAAACATACCCGCCCGAACACACAACGAGCGAATATCCCCCGCGTATAAGCATTTCCTTAGCGTAAGTGAGTTCGTCAATCATTCTTATTCTCCACTCTGTAGATAATCAGCGGAATAAGCGCCCATTGTAAAGCAATTCCGAAGATGCCCGCGGTAATGCTGTTCCAAATTACCGCCGCGGGAACGGCAGTGTTTTTTAAAGCGTAAACCGCGATTAATATAGCCGCGGCTCTTACGGCTCTACCCGAAATTTGAACAATTAACACCTTAGCGATAGCGGGGATTTTAACGTTGCTTAAAAGTCCCGCCGTAAGTCCGTAAAACAAAAGCTCAATCATCATAAACGGAAGCATAACTTCCTTGGGCATACCGGTAAACGCAAAGCTTAAAAGCGGAGATACAAGTCCCGAAACAGCGCCGGCGTAAGGACCCGCCAGAAATCCAACAAGAATAATCGGCAGGTGCATCGGTAAAAATGTTTCGCCTAACGCGGTTCCCGTACCCGAAACAGCTCCCATAATATGAAGAAGCTGGGGAAGTAAAACCGCCGCGGTTATCGCGCCGAGCGTATATAAGGTCTGAGCTTTTACGGATAGTTTATTTTTTACATTTACATCAGTCATAGTTTATTCCCTTTCAAATTCGTTTTTAACATCTACGAGAAGTTTTCGAATCTCTAAATGCTGAGGACACGCTTTTTCGCATTTACCGCATTTAATACAGTCGGAAGCTTTTCCGTTATGAGCGGTAAGCACGGTATTATAATAAAAATTCTGATTCCAGTTATTAAAAACTTTTTTCTGGTTAAGGCAAGCGAACAGCTCGGGGATAAGGATATTTTTAGGACATCCCGCCACGCAGTATCTGCACGAGGTACAGGGGATTAAATGCTTGGATTTAAAAATGTCACAGACCTTAATTATAGCGGATTTTTCCGTATCGGTAAGCGGTTTACACTCTGGCATAAAGCTGAGGTTATCGTTCATCTGAGCCATATTGCTCATACCCGAGAGCACGGCGCAGATATTCGGAAAATCCGCCGCGTATCTCAGCGCGTAGCTCGCGTAACTTCCGCCGCCGAGTTCATCAAAAACGGCCTTTGCCTCATCGGGAAGATTAACAAGACTTCCGCCCTTAACAGGCTCCATAACAAGCACGGGCTTGTTGTACTTTTCACAGACCTCGTACACACGCTTGGTATCGACACTCTCATTATCCCAGTCAACATAGTTGAGCTGAATCTGAACCACCTCAATTTCGGGATAATCATTTAAAATCTGCTCAAGAACTTCCGCTTTATCATGGAAAGAAATTCCGACATGGCGGATTTTGCCCTCTTTTTTTAGCTCAAATGCCGTTTCGTAGGCGCGGCATTTCTTATAAAGCTGATAGTTGTCGATATTTTGGGCATGCATAAGGTAGAAATCGAAATAATCCACTCCGCACAACCCGAGTTGTCTATCGAAAAACGGGCGGATATCGCTTTCCTTTTTAAAGCAGAAATCAGTCAGTTTATTGGTAAGTATAAACCTGCTTCGGTCGTAGCGCTTCGAAACACAGTCCCTTATAGCCGTTTCGCTTTTTCCGTCGAGATAACC
This sequence comes from bacterium, assembly GCA_020626545.1. Classification (GTDB taxonomy): domain Bacteria; phylum Bacillota; class Clostridia; order Oscillospirales; family Acutalibacteraceae; genus Ruminococcoides. The sequence continues at coordinate 11,704 of JAHKZS010000246.1, read as the reverse complement.
GTGAGCGGTATCAAAATAATTAAAGCCGCTGTCTATAAATGCGTCAGCCATTTCCTTAAACTCGTCGTAGTTCACCTCGCCCTCCTTCATCGGAAGGCGCATACATCCGAACGCGAAATTGCCGTTAATCTCGGGGAAAAATTTATTTTTCTCCATACAAAGAACTCCTTTATAAAAGATTTTTCTTCTCTATATTTTCTTTAATTATTCTGTCAACTACCTCGAAAAGCTTTTCTGAGCCGAGCCGTGTTTTTGACTGGCGGTTATAGACCTGCTCGGCTTTAGCCTTATGCTCGCGCCAATCGGCTCCGCCGTTTGAATCGTTTAAAATAAGCGGTTGGAGGTTATCCATAGCGTGAGCGAATTTGGATTCGGCGCTCTCGTACGCCTCGAACTCGTCGAAAATAGCGGTAAACTCGGCTTTCTGGTCGTCGGGAAGAATAGAAAATATACGCTCCTTAGCCTTATTCTCACGCTCTTTCTGAGTTTTTAAAGCCTCGGTATCGTAGGCGTAGGTATCGCCGGCGTCGATTTCGACGATATCGTGTATAAGGCACATTATCATAACCTTGGCGATATCGACTTCCTCGTTGGAATACTCCTTTAAAAGATAAGCCATCACCGCCATATGCCAGGCGTGTTCGGCGTCGTTTTCATTTCGTCCGTGATTCGAGAGGTGAGTTTGACGAAACACGTTCTTTTCTTTATCAATCTCGAGCGAAAACTCGAGTTGTTTCTTTATACGTTCGTCCATTATTTAACGGCTTTCTCAGCCCATTTTTGAACCTGAGCCTTTGAGTTGGGAGCGCTCGCGCCGTGAACGGCTAAGCTCTTACCGATTTTAGCGCCCTTGCAGGCGTCCTTCATAGTCTTAGGCACTCCGCCTAAACCCGAACCCTCGTGGGTTACTACAAAGTGGACAGTTTTTCCGCTAAAGTCGAGCTTTTCGAGCTGAGTATACATAGCCATCGGGTAAATTCCCCACCAGTTAGGGCCTACGATAAATATATTGTCGTAATCTTCTACGCTGTCGAGATACTCCTTTAACTCGGGACGAGCTTTATCTTTCAGTTCCGCCTTAGCTTCCTCGATACAAACCATATAATCGGTATCGTAGGGCTTTACGGTATCGACCTCAAAAACGTCCGCGCCGACGGCTTCCTTTATAAACGCGGTGATATACTCCGCGTTACCTTTCTCTAAATTCTTTACAGAACCGTTAACATAGTTCTGACCGCGTCTTGAATAAAAAATGATTAGATTTTTCATAGGCTCCTCCTTTTATGGACAAATAAAAATTATCTGAATACATTATATCAAAAAATCGTGTATAAAGTAAAGATACTATTCTTTAAAAATGTCTGCTTTTATTCAAAAAATGTGATTGAAATATCAGGTATTTGAATATATAATATTAGTAAAATAAGGAGGCAATTATGAAAGTATTATTAATTAACGGAAGTCCCAATAAAAACGGCTGTACATACACAGCTCTCTCGGAGATTAAAAAGACGCTCGCCGAGGAAAATATCGAGGCTGATATTTTCCAAATCGGCAAGAAAGCTATCGGCGGATGCGTCGCGTGTTATCAATGCAGAAACAAGGGCAAGTGTGTTTTCGAGGATAAGGTTAACGAGTTCACGGCTTTAGCTCAGGATTACGACGGATTCATATTCGGCTCTCCCGTATATTATTCAGGAATTAACGGAAGCCTTATGAGCTTTATGGACAGGGTATTTTTCTCGGCATCGAGTCAGAATCCGCACCCGTTTAAATTAAAACCCTCGGCGGCAGTCGTAAGCGCTAGGAGAGCCGGTACTACTTCCGCGGTAGATCAGATTAACAAGTATTTTCTCCACCAGCAGATGCCGATAGTAACGTCGCGTTACTGGAATATGGTTCACGGAAACACTCCCGAGGAGGTCTCTCAGGATAAGGAAGGCTTATTCACTATGAGGACTTTAGCGAGGAATATGGCGTGGATGTTAAAGCTGATAGACGCAGGTAAAAAAGCGGGAGTGCCGCTGCCTAAGGCAGACGACAATCCCGAAATGACTAATTTTATCCGTTAAAAAGCGCTTTAAAAGTAAACACGTTGTCTTTAACTTTTATAGAATATTTTACTTCGTGTAAATTCAAAATTGAATTAACTATCGAAAGACCTAAGCCGTTACCTTTTTGGTGGCGGCTTTTATCTATTCTCACATACGCTTTGGATATTTCCTTTAAATCCGCTTTATCGATATTTTCGCAGGGATTGGATATAGCGAGGGTTTTATTATCGACCTTGATTTCGATAACGCTGTCAGCGGGAGAGTACTTGACGGCGTTGTCGATAAGATTAAGCGCCGCTTCTTTTATAAGCTCTTTATCCGCGTTAATGACGTTATTTCCGCTGCGGGTGATTTTAAGTTTTTTACCGTCTTGCAGAGTAACGGAGCTGTCGGAGGAGTCTTTTATCAGCTCGTATAAATCAAACTCGCTGAGATTCAGTTTCATTTTATACGAATCGAGCTTACTGTGTTCAATCATTCGATGGACAAGGTTATTAATACTATCCGTCTGCGCTAGGATTTTATCAATATAGCTGCCGCGTTCTTCTTCGTCTATATTCTCCTTTAGGCTGTAGGCGTACCCGCTTATTACGAACAGCGGAGTTTTAATATCGTGAGCGATCGCGTTTGTAAAATCGAGCCTTTTCTGTTCGCCGATAATCTGCTGCTTAACGGTATTCCAAATCATAACGCACAGAATAACCGTAATAATCAGAATAAATCCAAAAAATACGGATAATCCGAGAGCTAAATCGCTTTTGCAATTATCGAAAAGATTAAACTTTACGGCGTACTGTACAACCCAGGTATCGTTTTTAGGCTTAATGAGCTTAGTTGCAGACTCAGTTTCGAGCAAATTAAGCGCGTCGGTAGCATAAAAGATATACTCAAACATACCCGTACGCTTAAAATATACGATTTCTTTTTGTTCTTTAGGACTAAGTGTACTTATAATATCTCGGTTATACTTCTTATGTAGTAAAAAATCTTTCGGAATAATATTGCGCGTTACCTCGCCGTCCTCGTAAACTTCACCCAGCTTTTGCTGAGGTTTTTTGAGCTTAAAAACCGCGATATTATCGTCAACCAAAAATCGCTTATCCAAAGCGTCCACTAAAACCACCTTTAACTCCAGCGGATAGACGTCGATATTTTCCATATAAAACTTCGTACAAACAAGCTCGTAGTAGTTCCCATCCGGACGTTTGGCGTTAAGATACCGGGCTATCTTTTTATACTGCGTATCGCTTATGGATTCTCTAAGTTTATCGTAATTTAAAAGAGCGATTAGCTTAGGATTATAGTCCTCGCCTTTTATTCCGTAACGGACTACAATGGATTTAGCAGTATCGGCAACTACATAATAAAGCCTTGAGTTCATAATCGAAAACTGTTTATCAAATTTATCAGGATTATTGTCTTCGTCTATAAAGTCGTTATTATGGGTTATAGCCTGACCGATAAAATCCGGGTCAAAGTTGCCGAGCGACAAGAGCTGCATTTTATTCGATAATTCGGCAAGTTCCCGGCTTTGGATATTTGTCTTTTCCATATTAAGCCGTATCGCGCAAAACAACGCCGAAACCGCAACCCATACCGCGAACAAGATTATAATTATTCGACGACAAAGCTTATTACGTTCTTTTTTCAACCTTTTTTCCATTTAATCATCCTCTATCTTATATCCCCGCCGGATAACAGTTTTAATCAGATTGCGCTCAGCTCCGAGCGCCTTACGCAAGTTTCGAATATGGGTATCGAGCACACGCTCGTCGACTCCGCTGTTATATCCCCAGACCATATCCATAAGCTTCTCACGGCTTATTATTCTGCCCTTGTTTTCGATAAGCACCTTTAAGATACCGTACTCTCGGGCGGTAAGTTTAATTTCCTCATCACCGAGTATAACCATACCGTTGTTCGGGTTAAGCGAAAGATTGCCCGCGTAGTAAATTTTTGAACGCACAAGTCCTTTAGAGCGTTTAATTAGCGCCGCGGTTTTTTCATATAATACGGGAAGCGGAAACGGTTTAACAACATAGTCGTCGCAACCTAGCGCGTAGCCGTTAAGAATATCGCTTTCGTCAGTCATAGCAGTTATAAAGATTATAGGAACATCGCTCTCATGGCGGATTTCTTTACAGATTTCGAAGCCGTCAAGCTCGGGAAGCATAACGTCCAGTAACAGACAGTCGTAGTTATTTTCATACGCTTTTTCCAAGCCCTCCTGCCCGTCGGCGGCAGTTTCCACCTCAAAGGTATTTTCCTTTTTCTTTGTAAAATAATTCGAGATTACGGCGCGGATATTGCTGTCGTCCTCGACCAATAAAATCTTATACATTCTATCACCCCATATAATCATATCAGGTCAATCTGAATTACATCTAAAGATATTATATAAACAAATAGTTTTATAATAATATATAAGTGAAAAGCGCGTTTCAAATCAGAAACACGCTTTTATTTTTATTTCCATTTAAAACACAGCATCGTCATATCGTCGAACTGGCTGTTGCCTTTTATAAAGTTTTCTATCGAAACCTTAACGTCCTTGATTATCTCCTCGGGAGAGCTGTCGTTTTTATTCTCGAAACAACCGAGAAGTCTATCGTCGCCGAAAAGATTATGGTCGTTATCTTCCGCCTCGGTGACGCCATCGGTATAGATATAAACTAAATCGCCCTCGCTAAGCTGAATATTACTTTCGGTATATTTCATATCCTCCATACCGCCGAGAACGAATCCTGTTTTTGACTTTAAAAACTCGGCGTGACTACCACTAAAATAAACAGGCGGATTGTGTCCCGCGCTTATGAATTTCAGCGAACCGTCTTTAATATTCAAAACTCCGACCCATAGAGTTAAAAACATCTCCGCTTCATTTCGGACGCACAGCGCGTTATTCGCGGCGGCGACAGCCTTAGGAAGCTCGGGAATATCTCTGATACAGTTTTGGAGCGTAATTTTGGACGAAGCCATAAACAACGCCGCGGGAACGCCTTTTCCCGAAACATCGCCGATAACAAAGGCGAGATGGTTTGAATCGACAAAGAACACGTCGTAAAAATCACCGCCTACCTCCTTAGCGGCGTCCATTGACGCGCCGATTTCAAGGTCGTCGCAGCCCGGATATTCGTCGTTCAAGAGAGGTAAGAGCGAATGTTGGATTACATTAGCGACCTGCAATTCAGATTGCATACGGTTTCTTTCGTTGTAAATAAGCCGCTGGTTTTTCGTATAGGTCATAATGGTAATCATAAGTACAAACCCCAGTGAGTTTACCGCTATAAACGGGATAGCTATATGGGTCACTATATTAAGCGCCGTCTCGAAAGGCTTAACCATAATTAAAACTACGCCGAGATGGAACGCTTCCATTATCACGCTTACCAAAAGAGCAAAGAGCGGTTTTTTTATGTATTGATAAGCTTTTAACTCGATAATACCGCAAACCAAGCCGATAGTACCGGTCGCTACAACACACGCGGGAGCGGTAATACCGCCCATACTGAGCCTGTGCAGTCCCGCTATCAAACCCGCGGTTAAACCGCCTATAGGCCCTCCCGTAAAGCCCGCGAACATCGGGCCTATATCTCGCACGGAAATAACAGCGCCGTTAAAACCGAAGCCCGAAATATTTCCGTAAACTCCAAACGCTCCGCCGATTAAACCCGCGACGACCGAAAGCTTCCACTTTTTTTCAGTTTTTATAAACCTCGACACAATATCGCTTCCGCCGATAAACGCGGCTATAAGCAATATAATCGCAAGGGTTCCAATCATTCTCGAAAACATCTCACTCATACCGTCAAAACCTCTCGTTATAAGCAGTTATACAGTTTTATTATAAAGTATTTTTGTGTGTTTTTCAAGATTATTGATTTACGATTATAATAAAAATACAGCCGTACCGGAAACGATACGGCTGATAATGATTATGTTAAAATATGATTTACTCCTTAGCGGCAGCTGCTGATACAATCATAGTAATACCTGTTTCCACAAAGAATATTCCTATGAGTATTCCGATTGAAACAACAAGTACAAGTGGATGTACAAAAGTGTAACCTCCGATAATTACCGCGAGAATACCGATAATAAGCTGTAAAATCCACATACCGCCGCCCGCGAGCCTCGATACAGCCGCCGAGGTTATTATAGTTACGATACCCTCAAGTACAATCCACGCGGCGAGCATATAGATAAAGATACTATTAGTAACGATAAACACATTCGGTAAGCATACAACCAAAATACCGAAAATCGCGCTTATAATACTGAACACGAATCCGGGTCCAAATCTTTTAGCGGAAATACCTTTAATTATACCGAAAATACCGAACACCATAACGAGAATAGCGATAATGTATTCAGTGTTGATATAGGTTAAAAGCGGTGTGAACATACACGAAAAGCCGCACATAACCATAAGAACTCCGAGAATAATAAATAAAACTGTCATAATAATTGCCATAGCCTTTCCGCCCACAAATAGATGTTTACCTTACGCTGTTACCGTGGGCGGGTAAGGCGTAAACGGCAATTATGCCGTCAGCTCTCGCGCACGCAATGCGTGACTGAGCGGGAAATATTAATTTAAGATAGCGTGAGCTTTCACACTATCGCCTTTCCAAAAAAAATTGTAATTGTAATTAAATTATTTAGCCGACTTCGGCACATTTGCAGCTCTGTTTTCAGCTTGCTTGGCTTCTTTAGCCGCCTGTTTAGCTTCTTCTTTTCTGCCCGCCTCAAAGGTTTCGTGAGTACCCATATGCGGAAAAATAAAGTTCATATAGTCGTCGTTAAATACGGTATCGCAAAACTGCCCTATAACCGTCTTAGGCGGAATATGCTCAGCTCGCTTGTTCTTTCTGTCGACAGCGACTACCGAAAGGACTCCGTTTATAATCATAAATACTACGAGAATAAATGTGATAATTCTGCCGGGTTTTTTCGGGATTTTCTCTATACTACGGCTTATAAACGGATAGAGATATCTAAGCCATACAAGTCCTAAAAAGCCCCAGATAATCCCGAACGAAAGGTTAGTTCTTCCGTCGATATTAAACGGAGTATCGCTGTAATCCCAGCTTATTGTACCGAGGAACATCTCCTGGAAGTAAGAACAATAATACTCAAACGTAGCGCCGATAAGTCCCGAAGCCGCGAAAACAATAATATTATTTCTTCTATGCAGCTTATAAAGACAGAGGGTAATAGCTACCGCGCCGCCGCCGTAAACGGGGATAAACGGGCCCATAACCATTCCGACACGCATTTCAAAGAAACCGTTAGTTACAAACGCCCAAATAGTTTCGAGAATCGTACCGCAAAAGCTTCCGATAAAGAACAGCCAGAACAGCTTAGCGAAGCTGAGTCCGTAGGCGAAAGGTCTATCCTCTACATTTTCAATCTTTTTCTCGTAGGCTTCTTTATTCTTTTCCTTAACGAGATCATGATATTCTTTTATGTTTTCAAACTGCTTTTCGTAGTCGAACGACTCCATATCGGGAAAAGCTCTTACAAGTCTTAGCCTGAAGCGCTTGCTTGAAACCATCTTACGCTCATACTGCGCTCTTAACTCCTCGTCGGAAATATCCGAATCGCCCGCTTCAAGAAGCTTGGAAATATTGTCCATTTCCTTTAAGTTCTTTTTAAGTCTTACGACGGTTATACAGGAAACGATAGTATCGAAGATGATAACCGCGGTAATAATCGCGGGAATAAGAATCGCGAACAAAAACGGTATAGACGATACAAGCGTCGGAATCGGAACAAAAAGCCCTTTAACCGCAATTACACCGACAAGACCGTAAATCAGCGGTTCCAAAATATTAACATAAGAATTAATCATAAATACTTTACCCGCGCCGGTCGAAAAATCTTTCCATTTAAAACCGTATGAACGGTCGGAAATTCTCGCGATAAAATACTTATAAAATGTCAGCAGGATTGAGGATGTAAAAAACAGCATATATACGTTATCGAAATGGATAACGAAAACATACAGTAATACAAATCCAAAACCGACCGTCGGTATAAACGGCAGAGTTAAAAATCCCGGATTACAAAGTTTTCGGTTTTTTATAGATTTTACAACAAACTGAACGAACCAGCCTAAAAAAGACGCCAGAACGAACACCCATAAAACTTCTGTTAAAAATTGCATAATCTTCTCCTTCACTTCTTTTTTTCTGTTAAATAGTTTTACAGAGAATATCGCAAGCGCGATAAAAAACATACCCCCTTAATCCTATTCAAACAATACATATTAAGTATATCATAATCTAAAATTATTGTCACTATTTTTAGCGTATTTTGTATTATAATGTCTAATTTTATTATTTATGATAAAATAATTCGCTGATAAACTTAAAAAGAGGCAGGAAAATGAATTACAAACACGAACAGTTTATTTCCACAAGAAAGCGCGCAACTGAGCAGACAATAGAATTATTTTTTTACTCTATAGGAGTTAGGTAAGATGTTCTTTTCCTTAACACTGTTATTCTTGAATATTTATTCAAATTCTGAGTAATTTCCTATAGAGCAAAAAAAACGGTCAGCAACGTTTAAGCCGCTGACCGAATGGTTTAATAATACGATATATCTAACCTCGCCGTCGAAGTCTTGAATGGTAAAAACCACATAATAAAAGGCGAGATTAGGCGCAAAGCCGCACTGCTATCTTTTTTTATACAGCACAAGCTCGGGATTCTTTCCCTTCTCTTCATAAGTGCTTATTAATATGAAATCCATATTTGCCAAAACACCGAAGCAGCGCTCGCCTCCGAATTCCGATTCAAGCTGATTGCCGAGATAGGTTGTGCCGTCATCAAGGAACTTTGCGCTGATACCGCTCGGCAACGGATAAGCGAGATTTACATAACTGCCGACAAGCGCGTTCAACCGCTCGACCTTCGGCATACCTTCAATTCGGAGATCGTTAATTTCTTGAATTAACTTTTTCTTGAACCTATCAAACTCGCCTTTGCCGCTGAGTTCCTCGTACCGCTTCCAATAATCGAGCCGCGGCAAATTCTGCTTCATATATTCGCGCGCCTGCTCTTCGGAAAAACCTTCCTTTACCATATGGGGAATACACACATTTATCAACTCGTCCATATCGCTGTAGGTGTACTGTCCGTCGGCGTAGCACCACTTACAGTAGTCCTCGTTCAGAGCGCCGTCCTTATCCTTTCCGATAATGCTATCCTCCAACGGCATTCCGCAACATTGACAGATGAGCTGTCTGGGAGAACCGAGAAGTGTATTGATGGAAACATTGAACAGCCCGGAAAGCAATTTAAGTGTTTCCGTGTTCGGAACCGTATCACCGTTCTCCCAGCGGGACACCGCTTGGCGTGTCACGAATACCTTTTCAGCCAAATCATCCTGCGATAATCCGTTCTTTGTTCGAAGTTCATAGATAATGTCTTTCGTGTTCATCGAAACACCTCCCTTGTACTTATTCTATTATAGAACACGTTAATAATCAAGCAACCTGTTGTTGCCCCGACGATAAAATTTATTCTTTCGCCTTTAACGGTATAACGCTATTCCAAAACAGTAATTATTTCAGTTTCGAAAACAAAAAGACACCGCACAGATTTATATGTACGATGTCTTGGTAATCTTGTTTTACAATTCGTTCCCGAATAAGATTTATTTAGCAAAATCAACCGCTCTTGCTTCGCGGATGATATTTACTTTAATCTGACCCGGATATTCGAGATCTTCCTCAATTTTCTTACAAATCTCTCTAGCGAGAGGAACCATACGCTCGTCGTTAACGACCTCGGGTTTAACCATAATACGAATTTCTCTACCCGCCTGGATAGCGTATGAGTTTTCAACGCCCTTGAACGAAGAAGCGACTTCTTCGAGCTTCTGGAGACGTTTAATATAGTTTTCGAGGTTCTCGCGTCTTGCTCCCGGACGAGCCGCCGAAATAGCGTCAGCCGCCTGAACGATACAGGCAACAACCGTCTTAGCCTCTACGTCGCCGTGGTGAGCCTGGATAGCGTGGATTACAGCGTCGCTTTCCTTATACTTACGCGCAGCCTCTACGCCGAGTTCTACGTGGCTTCCTTCCATCTCGTGATCTAAAGCCTTACCGATATCGTGTAAGAGTCCCGCACGTTTCGCGACAGTCGGATCCATACCGAGTTCGGAAGCAATCATACCCGAAATATAAGCAACCTCTAAGCTGTGGTCTAATACATTCTGGCCGTAACTTGTACGATAGCGCAGTTTACCGAGAAGCTTAACAAGCTCGGGGTGGATTCCGCGTACACCGACGTCGAGAACGGCTCTTTCGCCCGCCTGTTTGATTTTTGAATTAACCTCGCGGCGAGCCTTATCAATCATTTCCTCAATTCGCGCGGGGTGGATACGTCCGTCGGAGATAAGCTTCTCCAGCGCTACCCTCGCAATCTCACGTCTTACGGGCTCAAAGCTCGAAAGCGTGATAGCTTCGGGAGTATCGTCGATAATAAGATCGACGCCCGTAGCGTTTTCGATAGCGCGGATATTTCTACCCTCTCTACCGATAATTCTTCCCTTCATTTCGTCGTTGGGAAGAGCTACTACCGAAACGGTAGCCTCAGAAACCTGCTCAGCGGCTAAGCGCTGGATCGAGAGCGAGATAATCTTACGGGCGAGCTTATCGCTTTCGTCTTTAAGCTGCTCCTCGTACTCTAAAATCTTTACGCTCTTCTCGTGGGAAAGCTCCTGGTCGAGCTGTTCAAGCAGGTAGTTTTTAGCCTGCTCAGCTGTATATCCCGAGATTCTCTCGAGCATCTCAAACTGGCTCTTTTTAACCTGCTCAACCTCAGCTACCTTAGCCTCGGCTTCCTTGAGCTTCTTGTTAACCTTGTCTTCTTTACGCTCAAGATTGTTCATCTTGCGGTCAAGGTTTTCTTCTTTCTGCTGAATACGTCTTTCCTGACGCTGAACTTCGCGTCTGCGGTCGGCGAGTTCCTTTTCGCTTTCGTTGCGAAGACGGTGAACTTCGTCCTTACCCTCAAGAATGGCTTCTTTTTTCTTAGCTTCCGCGGTTTTCATCGCTTCGGAAACTATTTTATTAGCCTCTTGTTCAGCGCTGCCGATTTGTTTTTCCGCTACGTTTTTTCGATAGGTAATTCCGATAAACACACCCACTGCCCCGAAAACTACCGCTGCGGCTACAATACCGATTATTGTATAAATCATCGGCTTCTTGACACCTCCTTGATTTAGTGTTTCTTAAAAATTTTTATCAAACTAAGAACCAAGCCCGGTGCCGTTTATAAAGATATTAAGTTGTAATATGTTCGAACGCCTTGCGGCGGGAAGATAATTTGTTAATTACAAAATATCTATATATAACGGCTCTTTCGAGTCTGATTAAAAAAATGTTATGTAATATATACCTAATGTACATAAACATACACATATATCATAACTTAAAAAAGTTACATTGTCAAGAATTTAATTATAAAAAAGAATTAAGTTTGTACACTTTTTCTCACTTTTGAAAATTTATTCGGTAAAATGATAAAAAACTTAGGTTTAATTCCTTTTTGTACTTGCAATTCATACAAAAATACAATATAATGGTAAATGACTAAAAATGACTGGAGGAATTAATTATGTCAGTAAAAGTTGCT
>JAHKZS010000245.1 GCA_020626545.1 bacterium | reverse complement strand
TTTTTATCGGTATTGCAATATTAAATATGAATGTGTTAAAATATATTTGAGGTGTAATTATGATTGAGATTAACGCTTGTGAATTTTACAATACACTTAAAGAAGAAAACCTAAACGAAAACGAGCTTCAAGCTATCGTCGTGAAAAAACTCATTGAACTCGGCAAGAAGGTATCGACCGCCGAAAGCTGTACAGGCGGACTGGTTAGCAAACGAATTACCGAAGTCAGCGGTTCGAGCGAAGTGTTCGAGCTCGGGGTATGCTCCTACGCAAACAGAATCAAGAATAAAATTCTCGGCGTAGATAACGCCACATTAAATTCCGTCGGAGCTGTTTCTCCCGAGACGGCAGAACAGATGGCTCAGGGTGTAAGAGAACTCTCCGGCGCCGACTACGGAATTTCAACCACAGGTATCGCGGGACCTACAGGAGGCACTAAAGATAAACCAGTCGGGCTGGTATATTTCGCGGTAGCGGACAAGTACAAAACGACGGTAATAAAAGGACTGCTCGGCGACGCCGAGGATAACTCGAGAGAGGGTATCCGTAAAACCGCGAGCAGTGTAATACTATATTATCTTTTACAGCGAATAAATTAACAAAACCGATTAACCACTTTTTACAGTGATTAATCGGTTTTTATTCTGTAAATTAACTACCGAAAACTACTTTTCCAATTCTTCTTTACCTACAGCGAGCATAAGCTTAATTCTGTTTTCCTGATTAACCTTGGGCGCGCCCGGGTCATAGTCGATAGTAACGATATTAGCTTTAGGATTAACCTCTTTAATCTTGCGGACCGCGCCTTTGCCGTTAATATGATTCGGCAGACATCCGAACGGCTGAGCGCAAACGATATTCTCGTAACCGCTCTCGGCTAGCTCGAGCATCTCCGCGGTTAAAAGCCAACCCTCACCCATTTTTGAGCCGTAGCCGATAACGGGCTTAACGAGCTTTTTAATATGGGCGTATTCTCCGGGAGGAGTAAAGCCGTACTTCTTAGTATATTTAATAACCATAGCCTCAAGCTTCGAGAGATAATTAAACAGTACCGTGCAGACCTGGAACTTAGCCTTGCTTCCGCCGTAGAGCTTAATATCCTCTAATCTGTTATCGACCTTAAACAACGCGAATCCCATAATACCGGGGAGGTTAACCTCGCAATCCTGCTCGGCTAAAAACTGTTCGAGATCGTTATTGCCGAGGCGGGCGTATTTTACGTAAATCTCGCCGACAACTCCGACCTTAACCTTGGGAGTTTTCTTGAGCTCGATTTTAGAGAAGCTCTTACAGATTTTATCGAGATAAACCCCGATTTCTTTCGGGCGGTAGCTGTCGCCCTTAGCGAACTCGTCGGTAAGCTGTTTTACCCATTTATCGACAAGCTTCATACTCTCGCCCTTATTCACCTCGTAGGGCTTGGTTTGGTTAGATAAGAGCATAAGCGCGTCGCCGTAAACAAGCCCCGCCACAAAACGTCTGATAAGCGGAACGGTTAGGTGGAAGCCGGGGTTTTTCTCCATTCCCATCGAAAGCGAGATTACGGGAACCTGATTAAAGCCCGCTTTTTTAAGCGCTTTTCTGAGCAGGAAAATATAGTTACTGGCTCGGCATCCTCCGCCCGTCTGAGTTATCATCAGCGCTGTTTTATTAACGTCGTACTTGCCCGACTGGAGCGCGTGGATAAGCTGACCGATAACGAGAAGCGCGGGGTAACAGGTGTCGTTATGGACGTATTTTAAACCTGTCTGGGCAATCTCGGGGCCTGTAGTATCGACAAGCTCGAGGTTATATCCCGCGTGGATAAATACATTTTTAATAATGCTGAAATGAATCGGCGCCATCGACGGAGCGAGGATAGTATAACCCTCGTCCTTCATCTCTTTGGTAAAGAGCAGACGGCCTTTATCATCATACTTTAACTCTGCCATAAAAATCCCTTATTCTTTCTCTATCGCGGATAAAAGACTTCTTATACGAATTTTAACCGCGCCTAAGTTTGTGATTTCATCTATCTTAATTTGGGTATAAATCTTCTTATTGCGTTCGAGGATTTCTCTTACCTCATCTGTAGTAATAGCGTCAACTCCGCAACCGAACGAAACGAGCTGAACGAGCTGCATATCGTCGCGCTTAGAGATATAATTCGCCGCGGCGTAGAGTCTTGAATGATAAGTCCACTGGTTAAGAACCGCCGTGTTGAACTGCGGCGCTCTCGCGCTTACGACATCCTCGCTCACGACGCTTACGTTAAAGCCCGCGATAAGCTTGTCTATGCCGTGGTTGATTTCGGGGTCGATATGATACGGACGTCCCGCGAGCACGATAATCTCACGACCGTTCTGTTCCGCTTCGTTAATAATCTCGTCGCCTCTGATACGAAGTCTTGAGAAATAGTCCTCGTACTCCTTATAAGCGGCTTTAGCGGCGGATTTAACCTCGCCCGCGGTAAGACTCGGGAAGTAGCGGGATAAGTTCTCGTACGCTTTCTTCGGAAAGTCTTTCGGACGATGTATTCCGAGATAGGGCATTATGAAGTTAATATCCCTGATACCCTTCATATTATTTTTAATTACCTCGGGATAATAAGCGACTACGGGGCAGTTGTAGTTATTATCGCTCATACCCTCGTCGAAGTTATACGACATACAGGGGTAGAAGATATTTTCGATTCCCTGATCTAAAAGCCACTGGACGTGACCGTGCATAAGCTTAGCGGGGAAGCAGACGGTATCACTCGGGATAGTCTGCTGGCCTTTCTGATAAATCTTACGGTTAGAATACGGGGAATGTACTACCTTAAAGCCGAGCTCGGTAAAGAATCTCCACCAGAACGGCAACAGCTCGTACATATTAAGTCCCATAGGAATACCTATAGTACCTCTCCTGCCCTCCCGGGGCTTATACTGAGATAATAATTCGAGTTTATACGCGAAAATATTTCTGTCGTTATTCGGAGCTTTTTTGGTAATCGGACGCTCGCAACGGTTGCCCGCGATAAACTTCTTACCGCCCGAGAATGTATTTACTGTAAGACGGCAGTTGTTATTACAAAGTCCGCAGTTAGTAACCTTAATTTCGTGTACGAAGTTTTTGAGGTAATCAATATCGGCGATAGTTGACTTGGGATTCTCTTTATTCTGAACTTTCTGCATAGAATAAAGCGCCGCGCCGTAAGCGCCCATAAGTCCCGCGATATTACTTCTAACTACCTCTACGCCCATCTCCTGCTCAAACGCTCTGAGTACGGCGTTGTTGAGGAAAGTACCGCCCTGTACTACTACGCGTCGCCCGAGTTCATCGGGAGAAGCGGCTCTGATAACCTTATATAACGCGTTTTTAACTACCGACAGCGAAAGTCCCGCGGAAATATCCTCGATAGTAGCGCCGTCCTTTTGAGCCTGTTTTACGGAGCTGTTCATAAATACCGTACAACGAGAGCCGAGGTCTACGGGATGCTTAGCGTAAATACCCTTGTTCGCGAAATCCTCGATAGAATAACCGAGAGCGTTCGCGAAGGTCTGTAAAAAGCTTCCGCAGCCCGAGGAGCAAGCCTCATTCAAGAACAGGTTATCAATCGTTCCGTTATGAATTTTAAAGCACTTAATATCCTGACCGCCGATGTCGATAACAAACTGTACGTCAGGCATAAAATGCTTAGCGGCGGTGAAGTGAGCGATAGTTTCAACTATGCCGTAATCGACCGAAAAGGCGTTTTTGATAATATCCTCGCCGTAGCCCGTAACAGCCGACGAAGCGATATCCAAATCGGGATTAATCTCGTAAACCTTCTCCAAAAAACCCTTAATAAGCTCAACAGGGTTGCCCTTTGATGCCATATACTCGGAGTATAAAAGCTCGCAGTCCTCGGATAATACGACAGCTTTAACTGTAGTCGAGCCCGAGTCCATACCGATATAAGCCTTGCCCTTATAGCCTTTAAGCTCTTTTGTTTCGACATACGCCTTGTTGTGACGCTCGATAAATTTATTATAATCTTCCTCGCTCTCGAAAAGCGGAGGATTAAACGCGAAATTGCCGGTGCCTGTATAATGCTCTACGCTCTTTATAACTTCGTCGAAATCAATCGTTTTCTTGGAGCAGAGAGCCGCTCCGCACGCAACGTAATATAGCGAATTTTCGGGGCAGATACCCTCGGTTTTAAGAGTTTTATCGAAGCAGTTTCTAAGCTCGCTCATAAAGGTAAGCGGCCCGCCGAGATATACAACCTGTCCCTCAATCTCACGGCCCTGAGCGAGACCCGCGACCGTCTGGGAAACTACAGCGTTAAAGATACTTTCGGCTATATCAGCCTTACGCGCGCCCTGGTTAAGAAGCGGCTGGATATCGGTTTTAGCGAAAACTCCGCAGCGCGAAGCGATAGTATAGGTCTTTTCGTACTGCTTAGCGAGCTCGTCCATATCCTCTAGGGGTACGTTAAGCAGAGTTGCCATCTGGTCGATAAACGCGCCTGTACCGCCCGCGCAGGTTCCGTTCATTCTAACCTCAAGTCCGCCCGAGAGGAAAAGAATTTTAGCGTCCTCTCCGCCGAGCTCGATTACAACGTCTGTGCCCGGGATAAAAGTATTAGCGGCAACGCGTGTAGCGTAAACTTCCTGAACAAAGTCTATACCGCAGCTTTCGGCAACGCCCATACCCGCGCTTCCCGACATAGCGACCGTCGCGTTTTCAACGCCGTCGACTTCTTTTCGTACAAGCGATAAAATCTCGCCGATTTTCTCGGTAATCTGAGAATAGTGGCGCTGGTATGTACTATATATTAAGTTGTTGTCGTCATCAAGAACCACGCACTTAATGGTTGTAGAACCAATATCAAGACCGAGTTTCATCCGACACCCTCCGTTTAACTATAGAATTCCATATTTAATTTATTATAACACAGCCTTAATAAATTCTCAACATTTTTTTGTGGTCATATTTAATGTTATGTCTATGCTAAACTAAGTACCAATAAACTCTTTTACATCCATTTAAAGCTTTTTATCGCCGCTTAGTATTAAACGCGAAAAAAGGCCGAATAATTCGACCTTTTTCGCATTAGGGTATAGAAATCTATATTGAGATTTTGTGTTTTTTTATCCAAGCTAAAATATCTTCATATTTCATACTTCCATCGGCAACAGACAATCCGAGATTTATTACGTCATCGTTATCGGCTTCTATTCTAATTCCGTTAATCTCGAGAAAACTGAGCATTACATATACACCTATACGTTTATTTCCGTCCACAAAAGCGTGATTGGATACAAGCGAATGGCATATTTTAGCCGCTTTTTCTTCCTTTGAAGGATATAGCTCTATGCCGTCAAATGTAGAAAAAGCGCTTTCTAAAGCTGAATCGAGCAATCCTTCGTCTCTTAATCCAACACTTCCTCCTGTTGCTTCAGACATAAGCTGGTGCAAGAGCTTAACTTTTTCAATACTGAATTTTATCATTTCGCAAGCTCCTTAAACGCGCCGAGGTACTTTTTAAGAATACGCTTTGCAACTATGTCGATTTTTTCATCGTCCGTTAGATTCAACAGCGTTTCGTTACTGTCTATATCCATAATAAGATATTTGGGCTTATTATTTTTAAATACAACAGCTTCTCCGTTAGAATCCACACAACGCGCTACCTGTGAAAAATTCTGATTAGCCTGAGTCATTGAAAATATAGTATCTGAATTAATTAACATAATATCACCACTTAATTTATAGTATGAATATATCCTATATTTATTATAGCGGCTTTTTTTATTTTGTCAATCTTTATTTTTGCTATGATGATTGGGCGGAACGCAGAGTTTAATTTTACCTGATTTATCATACAAAACACCGTCCTTTGAAGAATAGTATGGATTGTTCTTATCGACCTCTATTCTTTCTAAAGTTTCAATATCAAAAGTTCCTTTTACTATTTCTTTTACTGTGGCAGGTATATATATTGTTTCGTATCTGAAATCAGCATCAAAACAAGATCTTAAACTATAGTCTAGATCATCTAACATATATTCCTTATCAATATATCCATAAACCTTAATAACATCTTTACCTCTTATTTTTGAGGGAATTATTGCGTCTTTACTCGCCGCATTATATTTTACTATTTCAACGCCGTTTAAATAATCTCTATAATACAAACTGTGTTTTTCATCATATTTATAGCTTTCTTTCATTTTAATAACATTATTGTTATCATACCATTCAGTTTCTTCTCCTACTATTTCATAATAAAAATAAGGAACATTTTTATTATTAATTTTACTATCCGCGCTTAAATAAGACTCTATGTTTTTATCACACCCCGAGAAGAGTATTATACCTAATATTACTAAGAATACAGCCAGTGATTTTTTCATTCTATCACCCCCATTTTATTCATTAACCTAAATGTACAAATTTGCACCCGTATTTTTTTGCCCATTTTTCAGCCTCGGTGTTTTTATATCCTTTCACGATAAAATTGGTAACATCTTCCGCGTCATAATAAGCATTAATTATTTTTATATTTTTTCCAAAAGCAGTTTTATGTGTATTTATAACAAATTCAGCAGTATATTCCGTTTTATCAGAGATCTTAAATGTTTTATCCATAAAATAAACTGACTCTGCGGATTTATGAAGAAACAACAGCCACTTTTGGTTTTTACTATATAAAGCTCCGTTTTGTGACATATAGTACGGGTTTTCTTTACTCACTACAAAGTCGTTAATTTGTCCGTACTCAACGTAATAATCATTAGCTTGCACCGGATAATTGTATTCGCTTTGTGTAGCTTGTTTAGAGATTTCTTTTACGCTTTTCGGCAGTTCTACATTAAATTCGCCTTTAACCGAAGAAAAAACTCCGACCGCTTTTCCTTTCTCATTTAAAAACGAACCAAGCTTTACCACCTTTTTCCCGTCTAATTCTTCGGGAATTTTAATAAAGCCGTTCTTTATATCTCCGCAATATTTATTTATACATATTCCGTCTTTATAATCTGTGATAATATAATCTTTAACTTTTCGTGAATTAAGCTTATAAAATTCTCGCGCTTTTTCTCCAATTTTATTCTTTAGCGAAATAGAATCTTCGTATCCGTAATATGGAATATCTTTATAATTTATTTTATTATTATAATACGATTTAACTAAAGCCTTATCTTTTACGCGTATTGTTTGTTTTTTACTTTTAGTTTTAGATTTGCTTGAAGTGGTAATTGTTTGCGTTATATTTGACTCTGTTACGTTCTGTTTAGTTGCGTTGTTTGCAAATGTGTTACAGCCACTTAATAAGACTAAAGCTAATGAAGTAATTAAGATACATATTGCAAGTAATAACGTTATAGATTTTTTCATTTTAAAAATCTCCTACTAATATAGACGTATAAAACTTAAATTCTTATACCTGTTTTTGAAAAAATTATATAAAGTTTTCTCTTTCACTATAGCAGCGTCATAAAATCACTTATTTAACGCAACAAACTTAAACTTATTCTTCTTAGCGTACTTTTCGGCGGCTGTGCCTTTATAGCCTTTTATTGTAAAACCTTTTATT
>JAHKZS010000244.1 GCA_020626545.1 bacterium | reverse complement strand
GCGGGTATGGGAGCTGACCTTTTCGAGAGTTATGTAGGTTCTATAGTTTCCGCTATTACGCTTGCGTTCGCGGCGTTCAGTGGATCGTCCGCGTCTAATATGACAATGAGCGCGGCGTTGTTCCCGCTGCTTCTCTGTACAATCGGTATTTTAGGTTCGGTAATTTCCGTATTCTTTGTACGCGGAAAAGAAAACTCCGATCCTCAAAAAGCGCTTAATATCGGCGAGTATATGGCAACCGCGCTCGTAATTATCGGCGGAGCGGCTTTGAGCTGGTTTATGTTTAAGAGCCTTAATCCGTTCTGGTGCGTGCTTGCGGGACTGGTAGTCGGAACGGCTATCGGTAAGCTTACCGAGATGTATACATCCGAGCGTTACCGTTCGGTTAAAAGTATCGCCGAAAGTTCTAAAACCGGTTCGGCTACTAATATTATCACAGGTCTCGGCGTAGGAATGAAATCCACCGCTATTCCGATTATCTTTATCGTCATCGGAATTTTGGTTGCTTATTATGTAATGTTTGTACCTAGCGGAAACGCTGTAGCGGGACTTTACGGAATCGCATTAGCGGCTGTAGGTATGCTGTCTACTACAGGTATGACTATCGCGGTTGACGCTTACGGTCCGATTGCCGATAACGCCGGCGGTATCGCTGAAATGAGCGAGCTTGAGCCCCGTGTTCGTGAGATTACCGACAAGCTCGACAGCGTAGGTAATACTACCGCCGCTATCGGAAAAGGCTTCGCTATCGGCTCGGCTGCGCTGACGGCTCTCGCGCTTTTCGCTTCGTTCGCGGATTCTGTCGGAATCGCCAACGGCGGTATGTCTATACTAAGCCCGAAGGTTGTAGTAGGTTTATTTATAGGCGGAATGCTTCCGTTCTTATTCTCGGCGTTTACTATGGACAGCGTAGGACGCGCGGCTAATAAAATGATAGCCGAGGTTCGCCGCCAGTTCCGAGAAAAACCCGGTATCTTAAAGGGCGAGCAGGATCCCGATTATTCAAAGTGCGTATCTATCTCGACTAACGCTGCGCTTAAAGAGATGATTTTACCCGGCGTTATGGCTGTGCTCGCTCCGCTCGCCGTCGGATTTTTACTCGGCGTAGAGTCGCTCGGCGGACTGTTAGCGGGTTCGCTTATCACAGGCGTTATGCTCGCTATCTTTATGGCGAATAGCGGCGGCGCTTGGGATAACGCCAAGAAGTACATAGAAACCTCCGCTGACGGAAAAGGCTCCGACGCTCATAAGGCGGCTGTAGTCGGCGATACCGTAGGCGATCCGTTTAAGGATACCTCCGGCCCGTCTATCAACATTCTTATTAAGCTTATGACTATCGTTTCATTAGTGTTCTCGGTAGCTTTCGTACAGCTTAACGGCGGCCACGGACTTCTTAATTTCTAAATCAATATTTATTAAAAGCAACAGGCTCTCGAAAAATCGAGAGCCTGTTAAAATTTTGATACAATTATTGCTAAACGCGAACGAATGATTTATAATATCGTTGAGGAGTTATCCTGAAACGGAAGCGGTTAGCCGCCATCCTTATTTGAAGGGAGGTGGTCCTCTTGTCAGATTATGCAAGGGGGTGTTATCGTGGAGTATTTAATTATACTTATCGTAATTTTGTTACTAATATATAACATAAAAAATAACCGCCGTTTTTAGCACACTCGGGCGGTTATTTTAAATAACTCTGAGGGCTAACCGTTTTCTCGGATAGCTCCTTTTTCTATATACAGTATAAAACTATTTCAATGTTTTGTCAACTAAATTTATTAAGATATTCCTCTACGCTGTGGACGGCGTTAGCTCCGTCGGAAACGGCGGTGCTTATCTGTCTTAATCGTTTTGTACGTATATCTCCCGCGGCGAATATGCCCTCGGCGGAGGTTATACCGCTTTCATCGGCTTTAATAAATCCGTTTTCCATTTCGACTATACCGTCTAAAAGCTTTGAGTTCGGTTCAAGACCTACCGCGATAAATACACCGTCTACGTCTAATTTCTCACCGTTTTTAAGCTTCAGCTTTTCGACCTTGTTATCGCCTATAATTTCCTCGAGTTCGTTGTTGTAGAAAATCTTAATCTTATCGTTATTCTTAACCTTATCCTGAAGATACTTCGCGCCTCTGAACTCGTCACGACGGTGAATGAGATAAACCTCTGAGCAAATATTCGCGAGGTAAAGCGCGTCCTCTAACGCGACATCTCCGCCTCCGACAACCGCCGTAGGTTTTTGGCGGAAGAAGTTTCCGTCACAGGTAGCGCAGTAGCTTACTCCGCGCCCTGCGAGCTCGAGCTCGCCTTTAACGCCGAGCTTCTTTGGGTTAGCGCCTGTAGCGAAGATAACGGTCTTGGCTTCGTACTCGGCTTTTGAACATTTTACCGAGTAACCGCCGTCGATTTTATTAATCTCAACAATCTCGTCGTTTACAAACTCAGCGCCCTTGCTTTCGGCGTGCTTGCGGAACGTCTGACCGAGCGTGAAGCCGTCGGTTTCGTTAAAACCGAGGTAGTTGTTTATGTCGTAGGTGTTCAGCATCTGACCGCCTGACATCGGGAATTTTTCAATCACGACGAAGTCCAGCATCGCGTTAGACGCGTAAACCGCCGCGGACATTCCGGCGGGACCGCTTCCCGCAATAATTAAATCTTTCATTATAACGCCTTTTCTACGAGAGCTTTAATGTCTGCCTCGGGAATTACGCCGACGCTCTGTTCAACGATTTCGCCGTTCTTAAATACGATAAGAGTGGGGATACTCATAATTCCGTATTCTCTCGCGAGGTCGGGTTCTTCGTCTACGTTCACCTTATAGAAATCAGCTCCGCTAACCTGTTCGCTAACGCTGTCAACAGCGGGGGAGAGCATCTTACAAGGGCCGCACCATACCGCCCAGAAATCGACAAGCACAGGCTTGTCCGAGTTTATTACTTTTTCATTAAATTCATTTGTTTTAATATCTTTTACCATAACTAACTTCCTTTCTTAATATAAAATCGTCTAAAATTAAATTGCACACAATTTAATCTGTGCTTTCATTATAACATATTATTTCCTAAAGTCAAGCTTTTTATAATTATATTTTAAAATAAAAAGGCTCGGAAGTTAAATGCTTCCGAGCCTTGCTGTTTATGTGATTATTTATTCTTTACAACTTCTCTGATTACGTTGCCGATATTAGTTTCGGTAAGTCCGAACTTTTCGAGAAGCTCCCAAGCGGGTCCGCTGTAACCGAATCTGTCCTGAACACCGATACGTGTTACCTTTACGGGACATTCGCTGCTTGTTACCTCGCATACCGCGTCGGCTAAACCGCCGATTACGTTGTGTTCCTCGACTGTGATAATCTGACCGCATTCCTTAGCGGCTTTTGTGATAATCTCTCTGTCGATAGGTTTAATCGTGTGGATATTGATTAAGCGTGCGTTGATTCCTTCGCTCTCGAGCGCGAGAACAGCTTTTCTCGCCTCGTTAACTACAAGTCCGCTCGCTACAACGGCTACGTCGTTACCCTCGTGGAGAGTAATACCCTTGCCGAGCTCGAATTTATATGTGTCGGGGTCATTAAAGCTGTCTATAGCTAAACGGCCTAAACGGATATAAACAGGTCCGTTGTGCTTTAACGCCGCCTTAGTAGCTTCCATCATCTCGTAGTGATCGGCGGGGTTGAGAACCATCATTCCGGGAAGCGTTCTCATTAGCGCGATATCCTCTAAGCATTGATGAGTAGCTCCGTCTTCGCCTGTGGAAATACCAGCGTGCGAACCCGCGATTTTAACGTTTAGAGCGGGATAAGCAACCGAGTTTCTAATCTGCTCGTAAGCGCGTCCGGTAGAGAACATAGCGAACGAAGCGGCTACGGGAATTTTACCAGCGGCGGCTAAACCGGCGGCTACGCCGACCATATTCGCTTCGGCGATTCCGCAGTCAAAGAAGCGCTCGGGGAATTCGTTTCCGAAAATTGAAGTCTTTGTCGCCGCGGCTAAGTCGGCGTCAAGAACTACGATGTCTTTATTAGTTTTAGCCATCTCACAGAGAGCCATACCGAAGCTCTCTCTCGTTGCTTTACAAACTACGTCTGCCATTATACTTCAGCCTCCAATCTCGCGATTTCGTCCTCAAGCTCTTTAGTCGCGAGCTTGAATTCCTCGTCGTTACAAGCCTTACCGTGCCAGCCAACCTGGTTTTCCATAAAGCTTACGCCTTTACCCTTAACTGTTTTCATAAGAATTACGAAGGGTTTATCCTTAGTCTCGCGGGCTTTTGCGAGAGCTGAAGCTATTTCGTCAAAATTATGACCGTCGATTTTAACTACCTCAAATCCGAATGACTCGAATTTTTTATCGAGAGGCTCAAGTCCGCCTACTTCCTCAACAGTTCCGTCGATCTGAAGTCCGTTCTGGTCGACGATAAATACAATATTGTCGAGCTTGTTATGAGCCGCGAACATAGCCGCTTCCCAAACTTCGCCTTCTTCACATTCGCCGTCGCCGAGTACGGTGTACACGCGGTAATCTTTGTTGTCGAGTTTAGCCGCGAGAGCCATTCCGCACGCCGCGGAAACTCCCTGGCCGAGCGAACCTGTGCTCATATCTATACCCGGGGTTTTGTTCATATCGGGATGACCCTGGAGCATAGCGCCTACGTGGCGGAGAACTTTAAGCTCGTCCCAATCGAAAAATCCCTTAAGTGAAAGTACCGCGTACAAGCTCGGGCAACAATGGCCCTTCGAAAGTACAAAACGATCGCGGTTTTCGTCAGCGGGATTATCGGGGTTTACGTTCATTTCGTTAAAATAGAGGTAGGTAAATACGTCCGCCGCGGAAAGAGATCCGCCGGGATGTCCCGATTTAGCGTGGTAAGTACCGATTATCGCGCCTAAGCGTGCCTTAGCCGCGAGCAGTTTTAACTGTGCGTTATCAGCCATAATGATTACTCCTTTAACCATAAAAATGGATATCTACATACAAATTCATAATAACATACAAAAACAGCTATATTGTTCACTTAAAGAAAAAATCTGATTTTGATGTTGAAACTTTTGGAATTATGTATTATACTATATAATGGTAAAATTTTGAGCACAATTCCAAGGAGAGAAAAAATGCTTCTTTGTACTGATGTAGGAAACACAAATATTAAGCTCGCTTTGTATGAAAATGACGAGCAAATAGTAAAACTCAGGTTTTCTACTGATTCGAAAAAAACCGACGACGAGCTCGCGGTAGAGCTCTATACTATATTTAATATAAATAATGTCGATATAGGTAAAATCGACGGCTCGATTATCTCGAGCGTAGTCCCCGCCGTAACCGAAGCGCTCGTTAAGGCGATTAAAACCGTAACGGGCAACGATTCTATTGTATTAGGTCCCGGGGTAAAATCCGGACTCGATTTAAGAATCGACAATCCCGCGACGCTCGGTTCGGATTTAGTCGCTATGTGCGTAGCCGTTAAGGAACTTTATTCCTGCCCCGCGGTAATAATCGGACTCGGCACAGCTACTACTATACTTTATCTTAATGAAAAGAAGTGTTATTGCGGCGGAGCTATAAGCCCCGGTATTAGTATATCCTTAGACGCTCTTACTAACCACGGCGCTCTGCTTCCGAGTATCGACCTCAAGACGCCTAAAAAAGCTATTAATACAAATACCGAGGATTGTATCCGCAGCGGAGTTATTTTCGGTACAGCGAGTATGCTGGACGGAATGATTGACCGCTACAACGAGGAAGCGGGCGTGAACTCTACCGTAGTCGCGACCGGCGGCCTCGCAAAATCCGTAATCGGTAATTGTAAACATGATATAATTATTAACGATGACCTTGTTTTAGATGGTTTAAGATTAATCTACGCCAGAAACAACAAGTAATAAAACTTAATACAGACTAAAAAGATAATTACGCATTGCGCACCCCGCATTGCGAATTATAAATAATTGCGCTGTACTTCTATTTGACGGGAGGCGGCAGCAGGAGGTAATTTTTATGTCAAAAACTAATTCATCCAAGGTTTTGAGAATGACAATTCTCGCCGTACTTATCGCGTTGGAGCTTTTAATGGCTTTTACACCGCTCGGTTATCTTAAAATCGGAGCTTTATCCATTTCGTTCCTTTGTATTCCTATAGCGATCGGCGCTATCGTTCTCGGACCCGCGGCAGGCTTGACCTTGGGTACTATTTTCGGTATCACAAGCTTTGCTCAGTGTTTCGGTATGGATCCGTTCGGAACAGCTATGTTCGCGATTAACCCGTTCTTTGCATTCGTAATCTGCGTAGTGTCAAGAGTGCTAATGGGTTGGTTAACAGGACTTATCGCGTCCTCGCTTGCTAAGGTTTTAAAGGACAAAAAAGCCGGCAAGTACTATCTCAACGATATTATCGCGATTATACTCTGTCCTGTTATGAATACCGCGTTTTTCTTAGGATTTTTAGCAATCTTCTTCGGCGGTATAAAGGTAATGGGCTTAGACGTTATCCCGATGGTAGTTATACCCGCTTTATCTATCAACTGCGTTATCGAGATTATCGCTTGCACTGTTGTAGGTTCAGCCGTTTCAATCACGGTAAAGAAAATCGCGAAAATATAAAAAACGTACCTCTGTATCTGAACTTCATATAACTTTAGGTTATTGATTATATAAAAACCGCGTTTAACGAGGAGAGTAAAATATGCAGGGAAAGATAGTACAACTTTTATACAACGCCCAGGATTATGTTTCGGGACAGCAGATGTCCGAGAGCCTCGGCGTATCCCGACAGGCAGTCAACAAGGCTGTAAAATCTCTTAGGGATAAAGGTTTTAAAATTAAATCCGTAACCCGAAAGGGCTATAAGCTCGAGAGTTTTCCGAAATATCTTTGCGAGGAGGCTATAAACTGTTACCTTAGCACAAAGTTTATCGGAAGAAATATTAAGGTTCTCGAATCGGTAGGCTCGACGAATGATTATCTCAGAAAGCTCGCCGACGACGGCGCCGAAGCGGGTACTGTTGTACTCGCTCGCGAACAGACCTCGGGCAAGGGCCGTCTCGGCAGAGAATGGCTCAGCTCTAAGGATAACGGAATCGCCCTTTCCTTGCTGTTAAGACCTGAGCTTTCCCCGAGGGAAGTGAGCTCGATAACTCCGCTTACGGGACTTGCTATGTGCCGCGCGATTAACGATTTCTGTATGCTCGACAGCCGTATTAAATGGCCGAACGATATTATCGTCGGAAAGAAAAAGCTCGTCGGTATATTGACCGAGATGTCGGCTGAGTTCGATATGGTCGATTATACGGTTACAGGTATCGGAATAAACGTCGGACAAACCGTATTTCCGTCGGAAATATCCCACAAAGCGACGTCGATTTTACTCGAAACAGGCCGTCACATAGACCAGAACAAGTTCATAGCCGCGGTGCTCAATTATCTTGAGCAGGAGCTTATTATAAACCACTACAGCTTAGGCGGTCAGGCGGTAGCCGATTACCAGAAGCTGTGCGCTACAATCGGACGCCAGGTAACCTTCAGCCGAGGTAAGCGTAACATCTGCGGTATGGCGGTATCCGTCAACAACTCGGGCGAGCTCGACGTAATGCTCTCTAACGGTACCATAGCGACGGTTAATTCGGGAGAAGTTACCGTACAGGGTATATACTAAAAAACAACCTCACTGTCAAAAAGGCAGTGAGGTTTCTTTGTGTTATTAAGTTAGATTCTGTCAATATCTACAATAAGCGAAAAGCCGGTTATTTCAAAAATCTCGTAAACAGTATCGTTTACGTTTATTACCTTCATTCCCTGCTCTCCCATAAACTTTTGAGCGCCGAGCAGTATTCTAAGTCCCGAGGAAGAAATGTAGTCGAGATTTTTAAAGTCGAATATTAGTTTTGAGTAATTTTGTATTTCACTCTTTAACATCGTCTCAAGTTCGGGAGATGTCGCTGTATCGACTCTGCCTTCGACGTTGAGAATCAGGGTATCGTTGTCGGTTTTTTTGATTATCTTCATAGTTAAATCCTTCTGAGTTCAATTTTCTTTTGGGTTATTGTGTACGGTGTTCTGCCTGTTACGGCGCGGTTGCACTCGTCAACGGTTTTTTGCATTTTTACCGCCATTTTCTCAATGTTATTATATACGAAATCGTCGTTTGTATCAATATTGAGAACGAACTTGTCGTCGAGTACAACAACCTCTTTTATAGCCTCGTGCTTACCGAATTCTATTATATCCTTTTCGTTAGTGAGGGTTTCCGAATCGTAAAGGAAGCTGAGGTTTCTGCCCGCGGCAACGTCGATTTCGTCGGCAAGGCGGATAAGCGCCGAAAGATACGGACAGCATATCGTGTTTCCGTTTTCTAAGGGAAGCGCTATAGGATACTCCTTTTCGTCGAAAAGGTCGGTCTTTCTGTGCCCGCGTGAAATCTGGATAATCGCCTTTAAATGTACCTCTGACGGAATGTCGAAAAGCGCGGAGTATTTTTGCAGGAATAACCCCGAGTATTCGTTGTGAAAATCGCGGACTATATCGGGAATACAGTCACGGCTGTGAGTTTCAAAATAATCGCCGAAATCTATCTGTTTAGAAAACTCCTCGAAGTCGGATTCTCTTATTCCCATACCAGTGTCGTGGAAATAACATCCCATAAGCAGCGAGTATATCTCGTCAGCGTTCAGCTTCTCGAGCTGAGAACCGATTATCTTGTTACAGAAATCTATAACGTTCAGCGAGTGAAGCTCGGTATGGTCGGTAAAAGTTGGGAAAATAAGAAGATAATTCGATAAAATATGCTGAAGCCCGAAAACTGATTCGGTAAAACGTCTGTGTAATTCGGGGTCTAAGGAGTGTAATCGGCGTTCCATAGCGTAATCATATTCATTATTCATTTTGAAATTCACCTACCTTATAGACACCATTATAACATAAAAGGCACATAGCTGTCACTACTTTCAGCTATGTGCCTTAAAAATTTTTTTAAAATTAAAGAACCTTCAAAGTCTGAAGCGCGGTAATTACATACATAAGGATGAATAAAGCGACGATGATGTACATAAGAGGATGTACCTTCTTAGCCTTACCCTTAGCGATCATTACAACGATGTAGGAGATAAATCCGAAGGCGATACCGTCTGTGATAGAGTAGAAGAACGGCATACCTACAACTGTGAAGAATCCCGGGACAGCGTACTCGAGGTTATCCCATTTAATATCCTTGAGCGAAGCAGCCATCAAGATACCTACGATGATAAGTACAGGAGCTGTCGCGGCTGTGGGAACGAATCCAACTACAGGAGAGATAAAGAGCGCTAAAGCGAAGCAGATACCTGTAACTGTAGAAGTTAAACCTGTACGACCGCCCGCGGCGATACCTGATGTGGACTCAACGTATGTTGTAACTGTGGATGTACCGAATACAGCGCCCGCGGAAGTCGCGATAGCGTCAGCGAGCATAGCTCTTTCGATTTTGGGAAGGTTACCGTTTTCGTCGAGGTAGCCTGCTTTATCGGCAGCGCCGATAAGTGTTCCGATTGTATCGAACATATCTACAAGTACGAGAGTGATTAATACCGCTAAAAGCGAAGCGATAGGAGCCGAGAACAGCTCGCCCATACCTGTAAAGCATTTACCGAACATCGAGAAGTCGAGGTGAGGAGTCCAGTTCTTAGGAACAGTAATGCCCATATTCATTCCGAATACAAACTGCATAATGTTTCCGATAACAGCAGTAACAATCATACCGATGAAGATGCCTGCCTTAACGTTACGTACGAGAAGAATTGTGATAATAAGGATACCCGCTAAAGCGAGGAGAACCTTAGGATCAGCGAAGTTACCGAGGTCAACTGTTGTAGCGCCGCCTGTTGTCTTATCGACAACGATGCCCGCGTTTACAAAGCCGATGATAGCGATAAATAAACCGATACCTGCCGTAATGGCCTTTTTAAGCGAAAGCGGAATAGCCTCAACAATCGCTTTTCTGGCGCCTGTAACTGTGAGAAGGATAAAGAATACACCCGCGATAAATACAGCGCCTAAAGCAGCCGCGGCGGAGAGTTTAAATCCTAAACAAAGCGTGTAGGTAAATACAGCGTTAAGTCCAAGTCCGGGAGCCTGAGCCATAGGATAGTTGGAGAGCCAGCCGATAAGCCATGTACCGATAGCGGCAGCAATACATGTAGCGGTGAAAACCGCCGAATGTTCCATAGCGCCGGGTACATTAGCGAGAGCCGCGTTGCTCTTACTGATTACCTGCGGGTTAAGAAAGATGATATACGCCATGGTGAGAAATGTTGTAATACCGGCGATTATCTCTGTTCTTATGTTCGTACCGTGTTCTTTAAGTTTGAACAGTTTTTCCAAGAGAAATTACCCCCTATTAAATTTTTTTACTGCCGGCGTTTTGCGCCGACAAAAAAGCACATTAGAATTATAATGAAAAAATTTGTAAAATTCAAGTGTAAAACCGCTTATTTACGCTGTTTTTGCATATTGTTACTAAATTGTAACCGTTGTTTCACTTTAAGAAAAAAGCGGCTGCCGAAGCAACCGCTTGATTGATTATTGTTTAGCGTCTATGCAAAGATTGTTTCCGCCGTTGATGAATTTTTTGTCTAAAGGAAGGCTTGAATAGGCGGATTTGGCTACATCGGCTCGATGTTATTTTGTACCGAAGATACGATCTCCGGCGTCGCCGAGACCGGGGCAGATGTAAGCGTTTTCGTTGAGACAGCGATCCATACATCCAATGTAAAGGTCAACGTCGGGATGAGCCTTTGTGAACGCCTCTACGCCTTCGGGTGCCGCGATAATGCACATACACTTAATATCTTTACCGCCGAGCTCTTTTACCTTTGTAACAGCGTCGATAAGCGAACCGCCTGTAGCGAGCATCGGGTCAACTACTACGATAAGACGTCTGTCGATCATCGGCGGAAGCTTGCAGTAGTAAGCGTGCGGAATATGAGTTTCCTCGTCGCGATACATACCGATATGACCGATTTTAGCCAAGGGAACGAGGTTGAGCATACCGTTAACCATTCCGAGACCTGCTCTTAAAATAGGAACGATAGCGAGCTTCTTACCGTCAATAACGGGCTGAACTGTGTCCTCTATCGGAGTTTTTATCTCCATTTCGGTAGTTTTTAAATCGCTTAAAGCCTCGTAACCCATAAGTATAGTGATTTCTTCAACTAAGCTTCTGAAATCGTTGGTAACCGTAGTGTCCATACGGAGCATAGTAATTTTGTGCTTAATAAGCGGGTGTGTCATAACATGAACTTTATCTGTCATTTTTGTCAATCCTTTCAGAAATTATAGTTTAATATTACAAAAAAAGGTACTAAAAGTCAACCGACAGACAGTAAAAAAGCCGAAATAAATTGAATTTAAAAGAAAACTGTTGTAATAAGCGTTTTTTTTAGATATAATAACTAGTTGGTAAGTTGAAAATAAACTTTTTACACACTTTTTCTAAGGGGGAAAAACTTATGAAAATGATTTACGGCGTAAAGGATAAGCCCAAATTCGGTCAGCTTATCGTATTCGCTTTCCAGCAGCTCCTCGCGATTATGGCGGCTACTATCGCTGTTCCTATGATTGTAGGAAACGGTATGAGTACTTCAGCGGCTTTATTCGGAGCGGGCGTAGGTACCTTGGTTTACGTTGCTTTTACAAAAGCTAAAAGCCCCGTGTTCCTCGGTTCTTCATTTGCTTTCTTAGGCTCGATGGCAGCGGCATTCGGCGGCGGTGTCGCGGTAGGACTCGGTTATGTAGGTCTTATTATCGGCGCGTTTTTAGCGGGACTTGTTTATGTGGTACTCGCTATTATCGTAAAAGCGGTCGGCGTTAACTGGATTTCCAAGATTATGCCTGCTGTAGTAATCGGACCCACAGTCGCTATTATCGGACTTTCGCTCGCGGGTAACGCTATCGGCGATCTCGGAGCTACCGAGGCTAAGTTTGCCGACGGCTCGCCTATTACCCAGTACGCTTGTATTTTCTGCGGTTTAGTTACCTTAGCTGTTACAATGCTCTGCTCTGTATACGGCAAGAAGATGGGTAAGCTTATTCCGTTTATTATCGGTATATTAGCGGGTTACGCTACAGCTTCTATCCTTTATGTTATCGGAGAAGTAAGCGGCTTCGACGCTATTAAGGTTATCGACTACAGCGCGATTACTTCTTTATTCCAGGATATTAAACTCAGCAGCTTTATCGCTGTTCCCGACTTTACATTCGTTAAGGCGTTCGGCTCGTTCGGAAGTCTTACTCCGGGCTATATCGGAACTATCGCGGTCGCGTTTATTCCCGTAGCGTTCGTTGTATTCGCTGAGCATATCGCTGACCATAAGAACCTCTCCTCGATTATCGAGCACGATCTTCTCGAGGATCCGGGACTTTCACGAACACTCCTCGGTGACGGCGTAGGTTCAATGGTAGGCGCGTTCTTCGGCGGATGTCCCAACACTACTTACGGCGAGTCCGTAGGCTGTGTAGCTATTACAAAGAACGCTTCTGTAGCAACTATTATCTGTACAGCGGTTGAGGCTATGATTATCGCGTTTATCGCTCCTTTCGTAGCTTTCCTTTCAACAATCCCCGCTTGTGTAATGGGCGGCGTATGTATCGCGCTTTACGGATTTATCGCTGTATCCGGTCTTAAAATGCTCCAGAAGGTTGACCTCGACGATAACCGCAATCTTTTCACAGCTTCGGTTATTCTTATCGCGGGCGTTGGCGGCATGGTTCTCAAGTTCGGCAGCGTTACAATCACAGAAGTCGCGTGTGCTCTAATCCTCGGTATCTTAACCAACCTTATGCTCGGTAGAAAGAAAAAAGATAACAAAGAGGATAAATAAGAGTTAATCAATAATATAAAGTATGGTCGGTAAGGCAGTGCTGTCTTACCGGCCTTTTGCGTATTAGTTAAAAAATTTGCCGATTGTTTTAATATCGCCGAGCTCCTTGCCGTTTTCAGCGATTCTGGCACAAGCTGTTTTAGAGCACACATACGCGTCGGAAAATTCTTCCAGCTCAGACATAAGGTATAGCGACAACGGCATAATATCTATTATAAGGTAGTATTTATCGTCCGAGAAATAGACCTTACCGCCGGGTATCGCGAATTTTTTTAGCGCGACGCTCGCCGTAATTAAAGCCTCGGCGTTTTGAAATATACAGCAGTAGCTCTTATCGCTCTTTTTTATTTTATAGATACGGCGTTTAGTCTTTTCGGTAAGGGTTAAAAGTATAAGACATCCGCTCTTATGCGGAAGCGCCTCGACATACATCCGCTTGTTGCTCACGCTCATACCCGTTTTGTTGCAAGCGAGCCTTAAAAGCCGGCTCAAAATTCTCCTGGAGTGAGGGTCAGAAAATCCGAGCGTATCGTATTCGAGCGAAAAATCCTTCATATCGTCACACCCGAGCAGTATCATAACCTTGCTCGAGTCAATCTGTTCAATCGTCATAGGAATCACCTACTTACATAATATGAGCGCCGAAGCGGTTTTGCAAGTGATTATTACTGGAAACTAAAATTTGCCATGAATAAACAGCTTTTTTGCTTTTGTCTATTGCATACAATTCAAGTTTTATGTTAAAATGAAATAGTAAACTAATATCAGATTTAAAAGGGAGATGAAAAGTATGCCGAAATGGTTAAAAGACGCGATTTTCTACGAGATTTATCCCCAGAGCTTTTACGACAGCAACGGTGACGGAATAGGGGATATCCAGGGTATTATTAAGAAGCTCGATTACGTTAAACAGCTTGGATGTAACGCTATATGGCTAAACCCTGTATTCGACTCGCCCTTTAAAGACGCGGGCTATGACGTAAGGAACTATAAAAAAGTCGCCGCGCGTTACGGAACCAACGACGATTTAGCCGAGCTTATCCAGACTGTCCACAAAAAGAAGATGAGAATTATTCTTGACTTAGTCCCGGGGCATACGAGCGACACTCACCCTTGGTTTAAACAAGCCAAACAGGCTAAAGAGAATAAGTACTCGAACAGATATATATTCACTAAATCAGTATGGGACGCGCCGCCTGAGTACAGGCTTATGTGCGGACTATGCGAGCGCGACGGAAACTATATGGTAAATTATTTCAGCAGTCAGCCCGCCTTAAACTACGGTTTCGCCGAGATTACCGACCGAAGCTGGCAGCTACCCGTAGACCATCCCGACTGTAAAGCTACCGTAAACGCGCTTAAGGACGTTATGAAGTTCTGGCTCGACCAGGGTGCCGACGGCTTCAGAGTTGATATGGCTGATTCGCTCGTTAAAAATGACGTTACCAAGGAACCCACCGCGGCTATCTGGGCAGATATTCGCGAGATGATTGACGCCGAATATCCCGAAGCTGTGCTTGTAGCCGAATGGTGCAATCCTCCGATGGCGATTAATAAGGGCGGATTCCACTGCGATTTCTATCTCGACCATATCGGAAACGGCTATAACGCCTTATTTAGAGGCGGAAGCTGGGGCGATAAAGCGTTCTTTAATAAAAACGGCGAGGGTAATATCCGCGCGTTTACCGACGAGTATGTGCCGAATTATCTGGAAACCAAGGACAACGGCTTTATAAGCCTTATAACCTGTAACCACGACACCCCGCGTATGACGGCTTATCTCGACGAGGAAGCTATTAAAATCGCCTACGCCACTATATTTACGCTCCCGGGAGTACCGTTCTTGTACTACGGCGACGAAATCGGAATGCGTTATCTCAAAGACCTCACCAGCGTTGAGGGCGGATACAGCCGTACAGGCTCACGCTCGCCGATGCAGTGGTGCAAGGGCAAGAACTTCGGTTTTTCCGAAAACGACAAGACCTATATCCCTGTCGACAGCGACGAAAAAGCGCCGACCGTCGAGAATCAGCGCCGTAAAAAAGGCAGTATTTATAAGGTTGTAAAGGATATTTTAAAGCTCCGCAAGAAGAACAAGGAGTTCTCCGCCGACGGAGATTTCGAGGTTCTGTACGCCGAGGAAAATTCCTTCCCGTTCGTATATAAACGCGGAAAGTACGTAGTTTTCGTAAATCCTCTCGACAGACTTACCGACGTAAAATTCGAGTACGAGGTAAAATCCGAACTCTATAGAATCGGCGAGTACGTACAGTCGTGGGAGAAAATGACCTT
Organism: bacterium; assembly: GCA_020626545.1. Lineage (GTDB taxonomy): Bacteria > Bacillota > Clostridia > Oscillospirales > Acutalibacteraceae > Ruminococcoides. The sequence continues at coordinate 3,671 of JAHKZS010000244.1, read as the reverse complement.
AAGTCCGCAGAGCTTCGTAATAGTTGAAGTATAAAAGCAAAAACACCGGCTCGGTTGAGCCGGTGTAATTTTTTAGCCTAAAGCATATTTTTGCGTTTAAGTATAAATAATGTAACAATACAGATAACTAATGTAGCCAGACAGACTATCGCGAAACCGTGAACAGTACCCGCGAACGGAAGCCATTTAAGGTTCATTCCGTAAATACCCGAGATTACCGTCGGAATAGCCATAACGAGCGTAATCGAAGTAAGGTACTTCATCACATTGTTTAATCGGCTGTCCATAACCGCCGACACAAGCTCTCGCGTCGAGTCGATAATATTACGGTAAATCGTTGCCATCTCGATCGCCTGATTGTTCTCGATTATAGTATCCTCAATCAAATCCTCGTCCTCGGGGAATTCGTTAATTCTTTTAAGACGGGTAATTACCATATTATTAGCTCTTAGTGAAGTCGCGAAATATACGAGCGAAGCCTCGAGCTCATGCAGAGATACAATATCGTCCTCTTTAGTATCCTTACCGGCTCTTTCCTCTATTTCGGTACGAGCCTTGTCGATATTTCTAAGGTCGTAGAGGTAGAGCCTCGCGATACTGTAGAGTATATGGTAAACGAACCTCATTCGTTTTCTCGTGCTGAAATTACGCATCTTAAAACGAAGGTTTTTCTCGAAAATATCGACTTTCTCGCGGCATACCGTGATAACCGCGTCGTAAGTTACAATAATACCCAGAGGAATAGTGGTGTAGTAGGGCTGTTCGTTTCGGATTTCGGTAATCGGAATATCGACGAGAATAAGCGTGTAGTTATCCTCGAACTCGATACGGGAGCTCTCCTCGTCGTCCAGCGCGGCGACTAAATCGCTGTAGTCGATGCCGTAGTGGTCAACAATCTGCTGATTTTCCTCCGCGTCGGGAGCGGTAAGTTTTACCCAAACATCCGAACTGAGCTCGTCAAGTTCGTTGAGAACACCCTTTTTTGTAGTGTAAATATTCAGCATTTTAACCACCTCGCTTTATTATTACATATTATTTTACATCATTTTGCCCATATAATCTATAGTCAAATTTGTTAAATATAAAAAATTTAATCCGTGTTTTTTATTATTAAGGGCAAAACGGCGTGATTGTGGAAACATTTTCCACAATTTTTTTACCTCAGTTTGTCGCAAAAGGTACAAACATACGTAATTTTGTTGACATACAATTTTTTTTAAACTATAATTATATAGATTATGGAAGGTTAAACTAACGAAAGGGAGGTAATGGTATGAGAGCTTTAAACGGACGTAAACTGCTTTTAGCGTTATCCGACGTATTTTTTATAGTTTTTGGTACAATTATCACCAATCTTATCTTCAGCCGTTATTTCCCGTACTACGCTAACGGCTACAGGGTTATCCTTTATGTAGCGGTGGTCGATTCTATACTTTGTATGCTGGTTTTATACGCTATGGGGGCGTATTCTAAGAGCTGGCGCGCGTTTAAGTGGAAGGATTATCTTTTCTGCGCGCTCGGAATGGCTATCGGGCAGGGTATGTCGCTTCTTATATTCTATGTACTCGGAAAGCCCGTCTCTAAGCTGTTTTTCTTAGTCAATTTTATAATTATTACCGTGGCGGTATTGCTGTTTAGGCTTGTATTCAGAAAGACGTTCGTAATTCTGACCGACGCCGGCAGATACACAGGCAAAGACCGCACGCTTATCGTCGGCGCGGGCAACGCCGCGAGAATGATTCTTAACGAAATCGACGCGGCTAAATATGATACCGATAACCCCTCGTCCGAGATAGAGGTTGTCGGGCTTGTCGATGACTCGCCGAGCAAAATCCATACCCGCCTAAACGGCGTAAAGGTGCTCGGAAACACTAAGGATATCCCCGAAATCACCGAGAGCTTAGAGGTCGATCAGATTATCTTCGCTATACCGTCCTGCACCGAATCGGACAAAAAGCGTATCCTCGAAATCTGCTCAAAAACCAAGTGTCATATTAAGGTTATCCCTTATATCGGAAATCTTCTTTTCGACGACGACCATACCGAGCTTATCTCCCAGGCGGCTGATATTAAGATTGAGGATTTACTCGGACGCGATCCGATAACCTTTGACAAGGAAGATATTAAGTCGCTTATAAACGGTAAGCGCTGTTTGGTAACAGGCGGCGGCGGTTCGATAGGCTCCGAGCTTGTGCGCCAGATAGCTAAGTATAACCCCGAACAGATTATAATCGTAGATATTTACGAGAATAACGCCTACGAAATCCAGCAGGAAGTAATAATGGAACACGGCGACAGCGTAAATATCGAAACGATAATTTCCTCAATCCGCGATTACGATAAAATGGACAAGATATTTAAAAAGTACCGTCCTAACCTCGTATTCCACGCGGCAGCCCATAAGCACGTACCGCTTATGGAGGTAGTTCCCGAGGAAGCCGTCAAGAATAATATCTTCGGCACATTCAACGTAGCCACCTTAGCCGAGCTTTATAAAGCCGATAAATTCGTTATGATATCTACCGATAAGGCGGTTAACCCGACTAATGTAATGGGTTGTACCAAGCGTGTGTGCGAGATGATTATCCAGTATAAAGCCCAGCACAGCACCCATACCGAGTTTGTAACAACCCGTTTCGGTAACGTCCTCGGCTCGAACGGTTCGGTAATACCCCTGTTCAGGCGCCAGATTGAAAGCGGAAAGCCCGTAACCGTAACCCATCCCGACATTATCCGCTATTTTATGACTATACCCGAAGCGGTATCGCTTGTACTCGAGGCGGGAGCTATGGCGTCGGGCGGAGAAATATTCGTACTGGATATGGGCGAACCCGTCAAGATAGTCACCCTCGCGGAAAACCTTATCCGTATGTACGGCAAGGTTCCTTACGAGGATGTCGAAATCAAGTTTACAGGCTTACGTCCGGGCGAAAAGCTCTACGAAGAACTGCTTATGGACGAGGAAGGACTTAAACAGACTTCCAATAAAAAAATATTTATCGGAAACCAGATTAACATTAATTCCGAGGAGCTCTTAACTCAGCTCGACGAAATTGAGAAGTACGCCGAAGAAAACGACAGCGAAAAGGTTGTCGATAAGTTGGCTGAGATGGTTCCGACCTTTAATCATAAAACCAACGATTAATTAAAGGACTGCTTCGGCAGTCCTTTTTTAGTTCGGTGAAACGGTGCACGTCTACGGTGTTATGACAACGCTCTTAACTCCACACTCCACACTCCACACTAAACTGCGCATTGCGCATTGCGAATTGCGAATTTTAAATTGCGCTTCGCCAAAACAAAACCCATCTAAATTATTCGCATTCACAAAAATGAACAAACAATCCGCCGAAAATTTGTTAACTTTAACGATGTAAAATTTTTTTAATTTTATTGATAACCGAATTACAATTGTGTTATAATTATGTAAAATGTTACTTTGGGGCTGTGCCCCGATAATTCGCCAATGTGAATTATGCACTTTTATGGACTTAGGGCGCAAGCCCAATACTTTGTTCGGCGTTATATGCCGAACGACAGCATACATTCGATAGAGTCTGAGAGTATAGTTTTTAACTATCAACTCTCAACTGTTTCAATGTGCGGTCAGATGTTGTTTGTATTAGGAAGTTCATTTTTAAAACTAAAAAATTTATTTAAAGAAAGGAAGT
>JAHKZS010000271.1 GCA_020626545.1 bacterium | reverse complement strand
TACAGAGTGTTTCCCATTTGTTACCGCTTACTTGTTTTAAAAGTAAAAACTCGACGTTCGCTCCTGTATCTTTGGTACCGAATATTCTCGCGGGGATAACTCTCGAATCGTTTGCGATTAAACAGTCGCCTTCGTCTAAATAGTCTATAATATCATAAAAATGCTTATGTTCGATATTACCGCTGTTTCTGCCGAGTACTAAAAGTCTAGATGAATCTCTCGGCTCTACAGGAGTCTGCGCTATCAATTCCTTGGGTAAATCATAGTAAAAATCACTTGTGTTCATAATAAACCTTTCATAATTTTTTAAATAAATAATTGACATTAAATCTTTATAATGGTATATTATAGGGTAGATATAGTATGTCTTAAGCTTTAAATACCTATATATAATAACTTATTTAGGTTTAATATACAACTATTCTTAAAAAATTGTAATATTGTGGAGGTCAAAATGAAAAAATTTAATGTCGGAATTATCGGAGCTACCGGAATGGTAGGACAGAGATTTATTCTTTTACTTAATAATCACCCCTGGTTTAATATCACTACTTTAGCCGCAAGCTCAAGAAGCGCGGGTAAAAAGTACGGTGAGCTTATGAACAACCGTTGGTTACTTTCTGATCCTATGCCTGAAAAGGTTAAAGATATGGTAGTAATGGACGCGGGTGAAGTAGAGAAGGTTGCCGGAACAGTTGATTTCTGCTTCTGCGCCGTTAATATGCCCAAGGACGAGATTAAGGCTTTAGAGGAAGCTTACGCTAAGGCTGAGTGTCCGATTGTTTCCAACAACTCGGCTCACCGCTTTACACCCGATGTACCTATGGTTATTCCTGAGATTAACGCTGACCATATTAAAATTATCGAGTCCCAGAAAAAGCGCCTCGGCACTAAGAGAGGTTTCATAGCTGTTAAGTCGAACTGCTCTCTCCAGAGCTATGTTCCCGCGATTAACCCCTTACGCAAGTTTGGTGTAAATAAAGTCCTCGCTTGTACTTACCAGGCAATTTCAGGCGCGGGTAAAACTTTCGAGACTTGGCCGGAGATGGTAGATAACCTCATTCCGTATATCGGCGGCGAGGAAGAAAAGTCCGAGAAAGAGCCTCTTAAAATCTGGGGTAAAATCGAGAACGGCGAGATTGTTAATAACACAGATATAAATATTACTTCACAGTGCCTTAGAGTACCTGTATCCGACGGTCACACGGCGGCCGTGTTTATGTCGTTTAAGGATAAGGCTCCTTCTGTTGAGGAAGTAATTAAAACGTGGGAAAGCTATAAGGGCAGAGCTCAGGAGCTTGAATTACCCAGTGCTCCTAAGCAGTTCTTACACTACTTTACTGAGCCCGATCAGCCTCAGATTAAGTCCTCAAGACAATTAGAGGGCGGTATGGCTATATCTGTCGGCAGACTCAGAGAGGATACTCAGTATGATTTAAAATTTGTATGTATGTCTCATAATACATTAAGAGGAGCCGCAGGCGGCGCTGTACTTCTGGCCGAGCTTCTCTGCGCGGAAGGTTATATTGATTAATTAGATTTGGAGGTAAATATGAACAAACCAATTTTCACAGGTTCGGGCGTAGCTCTTATTACGCCGATGAACGAAGATCTTAGTGTAAACTATGACGCTTTAGAAGAACTTTTAGAGTTTCATATTGCTAACGGCACAGACGCTATTATTGCTTGCGGTACTACAGGTGAAGCGGCTACTTTATCCGAAAAGGAACACAGCGCTGTACTGAAATTTGTTGCCGAAAAAGTTAACGGGCGTACTGTCGTTATCGGCGGTACGGGCAGCAACGATACAAGCACCGCTATCAAGCTCTCCAAGGAAGCCGAGGAGTCGGGTATCGACGCGCTGTTAACCGTTACGCCTTACTACAATAAAACTTCACAGAACGGTCTTGTTAAGCATTTTAACACTATTGCCGATTCTGTAAATCTTCCTATAATATTATACAATGTACCGTCAAGAACGGGTTGCAATATTAAACCCGAAACTTGCGCGGAACTCAGTAAACATCCTAATATCGCCGCTATTAAGGAAGCCAGCGGAGATATTTCTCAGGTAGCTTTAATCCGTTCGCTCTGCGGAGATAATCTCGACGTTTATTCCGGAAACGATGACCAGACTGTTCCGTTTATGTCTTTAGGAGCATTAGGCGTTATTTCGGTATTCGCTAATATTTGTCCTCAGGATATGCACGATCTCTGTCAGCTTTGTTTAGATAATAATTTTGAAGAAGCCAGAAAAATGCACTTCCATTATCTCGAGTTAATGAATATTATGTTTGCCGACGTTAATCCTATTCCTGTTAAAACCGCTATGAATTTATTCGGATTTAACGCGGGCGAGTGCAGATTACCGCTCGTACCTATGAGTACTTCAGGCTATCACGCTTTAAAGGCTTGCCTTACTAAATATGATTTAATCGGTAAATATACTAAATAATTAAGAAGCGTGCTTAATGCGCGCTTTCTTGCTTAAAGGGGACGTT
>JAHKZS010000032.1 GCA_020626545.1 bacterium | reverse complement strand
TGGGAAAACTTAATTAGACAATCTTCCATACCCTCAACAATAACACCCGAATTACTGCGTTTGGGTTTATGAACATTCTGGTTAATAACAGGTGGCTTTTCTTGTTCGCCGAATTTAGTATGATACTCTTCCTTAATACGAGGAAGAACTTTCCAAAGCTGAATACCGCCGTAACCGACAGAAGCGTATAAGTCCTCAACCGTGTTAAACTTATTCTTCTTGAGCATAAACTGAAGTAAATCCTCAAGCTCCTCGTCGGTAAGAGAGATATTACTTCTCTTAAGCTCACGCTCAAGCATCATCTTGCCTTCGACAATATTCTCATCACGCTTCTCGCGTTTAAACCATTGCCTGATTTTAGAACGCGCTGAAGATGTTTTACAGATTTCAAGCCAGTCACGTCTCGGATGACTGTCTTTCTGCGTTAAAATCTCGCAGATTTCACCTGTTTTCAGTTTGTAATCTATGGGAACAATACGCTGGTTAACCTTAGCGCCTACCATATGGTTTCCGACTTCGGTGTGGATAAGATAAGCTAAATCAATAACGGTAGAGCCGTTCGGTAGATTAAACACATCACCCTTAGGCGAGAATACATACACTTCGTTTTGGTCGAAGTCGTTGCGGATATTCCTAATAATATCGGTGGAATCGTCCGTATCAATCTGAGCCGCGAGTACGTCTTTAATACGATTGATATTAGCGTCGAGCTCACGGGCTTTCTTATTATTAACGATACGGGTAAATCCGAGTTTATACTTCCAATGAGCCGCGATTCCGTTTTCAGCGGTCTGGTGCATTTCCCAAGTTCTTATTTGAACCTCAAAAGGGATGCCCTCCCGATCGATAACAGTAGTATGAAGCGACTGGTACATATTTGGTTTCGGGGTAGAAATATAGTCCTTAAACCTTCTGGGAATAGGCGTATATAAATCATGAATAACACCCAGAAGATTATAACAATCCTTAATATCATCAACTATAATTCTAAGCGCGAAGAAGTCGTAGATTTCCTCTAAAGTCTTACCTTTTAAGAAAGTTTTTCGGTAAATACTATTTATGCTCTTAACTCTGCCGTATACAGTTATTTTATCCTTAGGCATTTTAGAAGCTTTAAGGATTTCTTTTTTACGTTTCTCTATAAAACGGTCACGCTCATTTTCTTTAAGCAAAAGAGCGTCCTCAATTTCTTTATAGCCGACGGGGTCAAGATAACGAAGCGATAGATCTTCAAGCTCATCTTTAACGGCTTTCATACCGAGGCGGTGAGCTATAGGAGCGTAAACTTCCATACACTCACGGGATTTATCACGGCGTTTCTGCTCCTTCATACATTCGATAGTACGCATATTATGGAGTCTGTCGGCGAGTTTAACGATTATGACGCGTATATCGTTAGACATAGCTATGAGCATTTTACGAACGTTCTCAGCCTGTTGCTCCTCACGGGAGTAAAGCTTAATTTTAGAAATTTTAGTAACGCCGTCAACTATATTGGCTACATCTTTTCCGAATTCTTTCCTTACAAAATTAAGGTCATAGTCGGTATCTTCTACAACATCGTGTAAAAGAGCCGAAATGATACTGTCGGAGTCCATACCGAACTGAGCGACTATACAGGCGACGGAAGTCGGATGTAAAATAAAAGGAATGCCCGATACACGACGCTGGTCGCCGTGAGCTTTTTCTGCTATATTATAAGCCTTTTGGATTTTACGTAAATCATAGTTGTTATTACTTTTATCAAGTATAGATAACAACTCATTAAAATCCTGATAATGAGCGATTTCATCATATTTACCCATCTCGGTACACCTCCTTTAATGCTTTTATAATTGAAGCCTCCTCAAGATTAACCTTAGAATTAACCTCGAGAATTTTAATCTGTAATTTATACATATCCTCATAAATCGCGATAAGCCCGAGCTCGTTCATAGCTTCGAGAATAACTTTAAGCTTACCGTAGCTTACACGGCCGGAAAGCTTATGTACAATAATATCAAGCGAAATATTTAAAAGATTTTTATCTTGCTTTAAATATCTATATACAAGAGCGAAGTCGTTTCTAACGGGAATAATGGATTTAAGTTTATTATTATCGACAGTTTCTCCGGAGCAAAAGCTCTCGTAAATTCGAAGACTGTCTATATAATCTTTATACTCAACATCGGAGAATTTTATATCTTTCAAAATCATTGAAAGCGATTCATTATTTTTATAAACATTCACATCCAGCGTTACCGCAATATCAACAGTATCACCTATATTGTAGTGGAAATCATTTGTCGAGCAAAAGAACTTAAGTGCCTGGATATGAGTATTACCGTTTATAAACGATATTTTTATATGTTTATTATTAGAAAGAGGGGTAATATTTTTAATTCTAAGATTAGAAATAGCGAAAACAGGAGTAGGATTACCCGCTCCGAAAGGCTGCATATAAGTTAAAGATTTAGCGAGTTCAACATCAATATAAGCGGGATTGAGTTTACAATCAATTTTAAGATTATCATAAGGCATTTCGCCTTTTCTAGAGGCGTACTCGTTAATATCTTTTCTGAATTCGTCTATTTTATCCGCTTTAAGCCCTAAGCCTACAGCCATAGGATGTCCGCCGAAATGATCGAGAGCTTCACTGCTGGCGCATACAGCTTCCCATAAGTCGAATCCCTCGACGCTTCTTCCCGAACCCTTACATATTCCGTCATTTTCGGAAATAACTATACAGGGTTTACCGTAGATCTCCTTTAAACGCGAGCTTACTATACCGATTACGCCCTGGTGCCAATCTTTTCCGCTGATTATAAGGACTTTATCTTGGACTAACGCGGGATTTTTAGCAATCAGTATATTTATTTTATCAAGAATTTCTTTCTCGATTCGTTGACGCTCGGTATTATCGTCGCTAAGTTTAAGAGCGATTTTGTCAGCGGTTTCGATGTCATCGGTAACAAGCATATTAACGCAATCATCCGACTGGCCTAAACGTCCCGCTGCGTTTATACGAGGTACAATACCGAACGAAACATTACCGGCGGTTATATCTTTTCCGGAAAGTCCTGCATGTTCCACAAGCGAGGCTACTCCGAGGCGATCGCCGTTATTTATATGCTTTAAACCGTTTTTAACAAATACACGATTTTCGTCAACAAGAGGCATTATATCGCCGATAGTACCGATAGAAAGCAAGTCAGAGTAATTATCGAGCAGCATTTCTACATCGGCGTATTCGCCCTCAATAGCCATTACAAGCTTAAACGCTACTCCTACACCGGAGATAGTTTTGAAACGGCTTTTACAGTCGCTTCGGTGCATATCAACTACAGCTACCGCGTTCGGAAGCTTATCGCCGGGCATATGATGGTCGGTTACTACAGTATCAATGCCCAAAGAATCGGCGTACTCAATTTCCTCCACAGCGGAAATACCGTTATCGACTGTAATAATAAGGTCGATATTCTTTTCTTTAAGCGTATCCATAGCGGAGATATTCATTCCGTATCCCTCGGATTCACGGCTCGGAATATAGAACATAACATCCGCTCCTATAGTTTCAAGGTAGGAGTATAATAACGCTGTCGAGGTTACGCCGTCGGCGTCATAATCACCGTAAACGCAGATTTTTTCGCCGTTTTCTATAGCTTTTTTTACTCTTTCCGCCGCTTTATCCATATCCTTTATCTCAAAAGGATCGTCTATACCGCTCTCGTCAAAGAGGAAGTTATTAATATCTTTTTCGGTAACAATACCTCTTATATCAAGCAGAGTAGCGATAATCGGAGGGAGTTCATATCTTTCGGAAATGGTCTTTGCGTTAGCTTTATTCAGTTTTGCGATTGACCATTGTTTCATTATTTTTCATTAACCTTTCAATTATTATAATTCATAAGTTCTTCGGCGTGAGCAAGCGCTGTATCGGTAATTTCAACTCCGCCGATAATTCTCGCGAGTTCTTTAAGCCGTCCGTCATAATCGAGCAATTTAATATCAGTAAAAGTTCGGTTATTTTTAACTGCTTTTGAGATAAGGAAGTGGTTGTCGGCTAAAGCCGCAATCTGAGCCTGATGAGTTACGCAGAGTACCTGGCGCGATTTAGATACTTCCTTTAGTTTAAGTCCGACCTTCTGAGCGGCTGAGCCCGAAACTCCTGTATCGACTTCGTCGAAAATAAGCGTGTCGATTAAATCGGATGAAGCGAGTACCGTTTTAATGGCGAGCATCATTCTAGAAAGCTCGCCGCCCGAGGCGATTTTTGAGACAGATTTTGGAGCTTCGCCCGGGTTAGCGGAGATTAGGATTTCGATATTATCCTGTCCGTTATCGGTAAGTCCGCAGGCGGTCTGAGAAACTATAATCTCAACATTAGGCATATCGAGAAAAACCATTTCTTCTTTTACACGGCGTTCAAACTCAACCGCGGTATTTTTTCTGGATAGAGTGAGTTTATCGGCAATTTTCTTAGCCTCCGCCTCGGCTTTATCGCATTTATCTTTTAGTTCGTTAGCGTTTTCGTCGAATTTAAGAAGCTTATCGAGTTCGGCTTTAGCGTCGGATAAAAACTTTAGTATTTCTTCTTCATCACTGCCGTATTTACGAGAGAGCTTATTTAATAAATCGAGCCTCTCCTCTATTTCTTCAAGCCTGTAGGGATTGGCTTCAATCTCATCAAGCGAGTCGGAAAGCTCGTTTGAGCAGTCCTGAAGCTCGTAGTACAAGTCGTTAAAACGGTTAAATAGCTCCTCGAGCGAAGGGTTTAAATCCGAAGCCTTCTGCATAGAAGTTACAACATCATCAAGTGAATCAATTATGCCCGAAGCGGAATTTCCCTCAAGTGAATTCTTTGCCTTATGGAGCTGAGAGGTAACTTTTTCGACATTCATAAGAAATCGTCTTTCATCGTTTAGCTCCTCAATTTCGCCGACTTTTATATCAGCGTTTTCGATTTCCTCTACCTGATAGGATAAAACGTCAATCCGCTGCTCGCGGTTTGTTTCGCTTTTAAGGAAGTCGTTAAGTTCTTTTTTAAGCGATTTATAGAGTTTATACGCGGATTTATATTCGCTTAATAAACCGCCGTTAGAAGCGAGGTTGTCAATATAATTAATGTGGGTTTCAGGAGAGAAAAGCTCGTAGCTTTCGTGCTGTCCGTGGATATTTATTAAATTAAGTCCGAGTTCCTTTAAAAAAGAAACATTCGCGGGACGACCGTTTATACGGCAATTATTCTTACCCGCAAGCGACATAGTACGGCTTATAATAAGCTCGTCATCCTCGAGAGAATATCCGTTTTCAGAAAGTTTAGATTTAACAATATCGTTTACATTAGAAAAAGACGCGTAAACAGTAGCGGTTTCGGAACCGTTTCTTATTAGGTCACGGCTGGTACGTTTACCCAAAATAGCGTTAATAGCGTCAATAACAATACTCTTACCCGCGCCTGTTTCGCCTGTAAGAATATTTAATCCATTGTAAAACTCTATATCTGTTTTTTCGATAACCGCGATATTCTCGATATATAATGAATTAAGCATAAATTTCCTTTATAAAAACTTTTTTAAATCTATTACAAGCTTAGTAGCGACTTCGTTATCGGAACACACGATAAAAATTGTGTCATCGCCCGCGATAGTGCCTATAAGCCCGTCAAAATCCATACTGTCTATAGAAGCGCAAAGGGCGTTAGCCATACCCGCCATAGTTTTTATAACGACCATATTCTGTGCGGATTTTACCATTATTACGGAATTATTAAAGAAATTGCGGATATTCCCCTGTAAATCCGAAGTGGATTTCTTTATAGAAGTGTAGCGGTACTTTCCGTCGGGAGACAGCGATTTAAGAAGCCTGAGCTCCTTAATATCTCTTGATACCGTAGCCTGAGTTACGTTAAATCCATTTTCTTTTAAACGGTTTAACAGCTCCTCCTGAGTTTCTACGGGGACTTCATTAATAATTTCAAGTATCATTGCGTGTCGTCTGGTTTTCATTAGGATTTTCTCTCTTTCAGTTTTTCGTTAAGAAGCTGGTAGAAGTTTCTGTCATATAATTTAATCAGCTTTAAATTCTCTTTCGATTTTTTTATAGTAATAGTATCGGTTGATTTTATTTCAACATTTATTTCTCCATCAACGGACAATACCGCGGGAGTATTATCCCTCATTTTAACTGTTGTATTTAAAACGGAGTTTCCGTCGAATAACACTGACCTTGAGATAAGAGAGTGCGGACAAATAGGTGTAAGCAGTATACATTCCATCTCGGGATATATTACAGGTCCGCCGGCGGAAAGCGCGTAGGCTGTTGAACCTGTCGGAGTTGAATATAAAATACCGTCCGCGTGATATTCGGATATGGGAGAATTGTCGAGAGAAACGGAAACGTCGATTATCCTCGACAGACTTCCTCTCGCTACTGTAGCGTCGTTTACAGCTAAAAAGCTTTCAACGGAGTTGTCGCTATGAGTAATAGTAACATCAAGCAACATCCGCTTATTTATCGAATAATCTCCGTTTAAGATACGTAAAAGGTCGCTGATATTATCGGGTTCAACTTCAGCGGCAAAGCCCAGTCGTCCGACATTAACGCCGATCATCTCTTTATCGTATTTAGCTGCGTATTTCGCGCTGTGGATAATAGTTCCGTCGCCGCCTACTGTAACAGCTATATCACAGTTTTTGAACAAATCATCATAAGAGCTAACTGTAATAATATCTTTATTTCCGGCTAATTCTCCGCAGCCGCTAAACTTCTCGAGCGTGATAACTTCGGCGTTATTATTTATAAAAAGCTCAGCGATTTCGGCAGCGCAGTTAACAGCTTTTTGTTTATCGGTATTTACAATTAACGCGATTTTCATATAATCACCTATTTATCTAATTCGTGGTGGGAATTATTAACTAGTGTTTCGGGAGTTATATCAGTGTAAGACTTAGGTTTATCGGATTTTTTTATATGGATCAAATACTCGATATTGCCCTCGGGTCCTTTAATCGGCGAGTAATCGAGATTCAGAACACTGAAGCCGTTTTCAAGGCAAAAATTATAAATATTCTCGACAACCTCAATATGTACCAATGGATCTCGAACTACTCCTTTTTTACCGACCTTTTCCCTGCCCGCCTCAAACTGAGGTTTAATCAGACATACGGCCTCGGCGTTTTCGGAAAGAAGCTCCCTAGCTACAGGAAGTAAAAGCTTCAGGGATATAAAGCTTACGTCTATTGAGAAAAAGTCTATATCATCGGTAACTTGCTCACGCGTAACCTTACGCATATTGGTTCGCTCAAGGTTAACTACGCGCTCGTCATTACGAAGTTTCCAAGCGAGCTGTCCATACCCTACATCTATAGAGTAGACCTTTTTAGCGCCGTTTTGGAGCATACAATCGGTAAAGCCTCCGGTAGAGGCGCCGATGTCCATAGTAATCTTACCGGTTAAATCGAGATTAAAATTATTTATCGCTTTTTCGAGTTTCAGCCCGCCTCGGCTTACGTATTTCGGAGCTTTACCGCGAAACTCTATATTTGCGTTTTCGTCGTAGGATTGTCCGCATTTATCGGCTTTTTGGTTATCGACATAAATTTCGCCCGCCATAATAACGGCTTTGGCTTTTTCGCGGCTGTCGGTAAAGCCTTTTTCATATACCAGAACGTCTAAGCGTTTTTTCATAAGTATTCTTTAATAACCTCTATCATTCCGTTATCGTCGAGTTTAAACTCCTCGAGAGCCTGCTCAACGGTTTCATGGCGCACAAAGGCGTCTTTTATTCCGTGGATTTTATAGAAGAAATCCTTTCCTGTCTTTTTAAGTTCATAACCGAACGACTCGCCGATACCGCCCGCAACAAGCGATTCCTCGAAGAAGAATATCTTTTTAGACTCGGAGGCAATTTTTACAGCCTTACAGTCGATAGGTTTAATTCGGTTAAGTTTAATTATCTTTACGTTTATTCCCTCAGGCTTTAGTCGTTCGATTGCCTTACACGCGTAAGAGAAGATTCGTCCGTATGTTACGATACATATATCAGCGTTTTCTTCACCGTACAAATCGAAATCTATACTCGAAACAGTGAAATCCTCAGGGCGGTAAAGTTCTCCGCCGCGCGGGTAACGTACGGCTACAAGACTGTCGCACATATACGCCGCGGCGTTCATAGAATGTTTAAGCTCGTCAAAATAACAAGGAGAGAAAATCGTCGTTTCGGGGATAGTATTCAACATACTTACGTCGAACAAACCTTGGTGGGTTTCACCGTCGTCACCTACTATTCCCGCGCGGTCAATACATAAAACAACGTGGAGTTTTTGAATTGCGGCATCGTGGATAAGTTGGTCAAATCCTCGCTGTAAAAATGTAGAATAAACCGCGAAAAACGGAATAATTCCCTTAGTAGCAAGTCCGCAAGCGAATGTTACGGCGTGTTCCTCGGCGATACCGACGTCAAAGAATCTGTTTTTATATTTAGACTTAAACTTAGACAACCCGGTTCCGAGCGTCATAGCCGCTGTAATAGCGCAGATTTTCTTATCCTTAGCCGCCATATCGCAAAGGTGTTTTCCGAAAATATAGGAAAAGCCTTTTTTACTAGAAAGCGGCTCGCCGGTGTCTATATCAAATTTACCTATACCGTGAAACTCTTTAGGATGAGATTCGGCGGGCTCATAGCCTTTACCCTTTTTGGTTACAACGTGTAAAAGCACGGAGTTGTTGTACTTTTTAGCGACTTCGAGGGCGTTTGTAAGTTCTTCCATATCGTGTCCGTCAACAGGACCTAAATATGTGTAGCCGAGATAATCGAACAGAGTGTTTTTATAAATAAGGTTTTTGAGTTTCGATTTACTTCGGCTTAAGATTTTCCTGAACAAATTTCCGATTAACGGAATATGCGCGAGGATTTTTTCGGTACGGCGTTTAATTCTAAGGTAAGTAGGCTTTACTCTCATATGTGAGAGGGTCATAGCCATAGCGCCGACGTTATTTGAAATAGACATTTTATTGTCGTTTAGAATAACAATAAAGTTCTTTTTAAACCTTCCCGCGTTATTTAAGCCCTCATACGCCAGTCCGCCGGTCATAGAGCCGTCGCCGATTATTGCGATAGTGTGGGAATTATCGCCTTTTAGCTGTTTAGCTTTAGCGATACCGAAAGCGGCTGAAATAGATGTACTCGAATGACCCGCGTTAAAGGCGTCATATTCGCTTTCACTGCGTTTCGGGAAACCGGCTAAACCGTCTTTTTGGCGGATGGTATCTATCTTGTCAAATCTGCCCGTGAGCATTTTATGTACGTAACTTTGATGGCCTACGTCCCATACAATGCTGTCTTTAGGGCAGTTAAAACATTTATGTAACGCTACAGTGAGCTCTACGATTCCAAGATTGGAAGCGAGATGTCCGCCGTTTACGGATACAACCTCGATAAGCTTTTCTCGTATCTCGGAGCAAAGTTGTTCTATCTCGGAATCGGAAAGAGTTTTAATATCTTTTGGTGATTTAATTGTAGAAAGGATTCTGTACTTATTTTCCATAATCCTACCCCATTTACTGATTATTTCTTTCTGTCGGAAAGTTTAAGAGAAAGCTCCTTAAGAGCGGTAGTATCTCCGTCAAAAACATTTAGACATTCAATAGCTTCGGCGGTTAACTTGTCCACACGACATTTGCACTCATCTATTCCGAGCAGCGATACATACGTGGATTTATTATTTTCGGCGTCGCTTCCGACAGGCTTTCCGAGTTCCTCGTCGGACGAAGTTACATCGAGTATATCGTCGACAATCTGGAAAGCTATTCCTATATTTTCGCCGTACTTTCTGGCGGCGAGTATCTTTTCTTCGTCCGCGCCCGCTATAGTACAACCCATTTCGCAAGCGGCTTTTATAAGAGCGCCGGTCTTTTTGCGGTTACACTCGGTTACGGACTCTAAATCAGCCTGTTTGTTTTCGTTTTCAAGGTCGATAACCTGTCCGCCCACCATACCGGCAGTACCGCAGTACGATGACAAGATATTTATACACTTAACTCCCGCTAAAGCCGAACGGCTGTCGGTAATAGCGGCTTTGGACATAGTCTCGAAAGCTAAGCTTTGGAGAGCGTCACCGGCTAAAAGCGCGATATCCTCTCCGTAAACTTTATGATTAGACGGTTTACCGCGGCGCATATCGTCGTCGTCCATACAGGGTAAATCGTCGTGGATAAGCGAATAAGTATGAATCATTTCAAGCGCGCAAGCGTACGGCAAAGCCTCTTTATCACCGCCTCCGCAAAGCCTCGAGAACTCGAGAACTAATCTCGGACGGATACGTTTACCGCCGGCTTTAAGGCTGTACTCAATAGAGTCTACAAGATTCTTTTCGAAAACCAGATCTTTCGGTATATAGCCGTACAGAGCGTTTTCTATAAGTTCAATATCATTCATCGAAAATATCCTCTTTATTCTTTATTTCATCAATTCTCTTGTTTATATCGATAATTTCGCCTTTATAAGAATCGAGTTGTTTATAACAAAAATTAAGAAGCTCGAATGCTTCTTCGTATCGTTTCATAGTTTCTTCTAGAGTAAGCTCTCCGCTTTCCATTTCCGTTACAAGCTTTTCGAGCTTATCGTTAGCTTGTTCAAAAGTAAGTTTTTCTGCCATATTTCCTCCTACAGCGAGTTCGCGATTTTAAATATTTTTTCCAAACGGTGATTAACTCCGCTTCGGGATATTTGAGGTGTTAAGTTTTCGCCGAGTTCTTTTAAGGACATCTCCGGGTTTTCCAGCCTTAAGAGAGCTACCGATTTTAAATCGCCGTTTAAATAATCTATACCCTTAACGTCGATAATCTTTTTAATCGCGAGAATCTGTTTAGCCGAAGCGTCGGCTTTTTTCTTTATATTAGCGAGCTCGGAATTCTGCTTTCGGTTAATTTTATTAATCATTTCTTTATAAGCCGAAGTCTCGATAATACTCATTACGGAATTTCCCGCTCCGATATAGGCTAAAAAATCGCAGATATCGGAATTGCCCTTCAGATAAACTATATACCCACCCTTTCGGGAAGCGAGCTTAGGGTTAAAATTAAACACCTCTACCTCGTTTATTAGGTGGATTAAGTTTTCGGCTAAGGTTTTATGAGATACCGAAAGCTCTAAATGGTAGCTTTTTTCGGGATCGGTAACCGAACCGCAACTCAAAAATACGCCTCTTAAAAAGGCTGAGTATGAGTTTTCGTCGCCGATATTAGCTCTGTTGATTCTAAGCTTTAAATCCCTCGGGGAATGTCCGAGCGACTCATAAATAGTCTTACATTCGTCGGGTACTATAAGCGTAAATTTATTAAGCTTTGACTTAGATTTATCGCGGGATTTTTCGATAATCGGGCGGTATAAGCTCATAAGTAAAAACTCGAAGCGTTTAGCTATGTACTCGTTATCGGTTTTAAATACAATCTCACGCGAATTAAACTTATTCGCAAATAAGAGCATCCCGTAACATTCGCTGAGCATAAGCGAGTCGGATTCAATTTTTATATCGGATAATTCTCGTTTAACCATATACGAGAATGCGGGTTTATTTTTCATAGCTTTAACTTAGCTTTTTCAGAGCGTCGCGGTGGAATACCGATGACTTGTAGCCGAGTTCCGAGAAATGCCTTTTTAGCGTTTCGGCAATAGCTACGCTTCGATGCTGTCCGCCTGTACAACCTATTCCGACAACCAGTTCGGATTTACCCTCTTTTCTATAGAGCGGTACGCTGTAATCAAGAAAATCGGTAAGTTTTTTTACAAAATTCTCGGTATCTTCCGAAGAAAATACGTAGTCGTAAACTTCCTTATCAAGTCCCGTTTTATCTTTTAACTCAGGAATATAGAAAGGATTAGGCAGGCATCTTGAGTCGAAAATAGTATCGCAGTCGCTCGGAACTCCGTATTTAAAACCGAAGGACATAAACGACAGGATTATCCCGCTTTCTTTATTGCCTAAGAAGCTCTCGGTAATACGTTCCTTAAGCAGTTTTACACTTACATTAGTTGTATCTATGATATAATCGGCAATTTTCTTAAACGGTTCAAGATAAGTAATCTCAAGCGATAAGGCGCTTTCCAGAGTATTATCGGGAACAGTGTCCGCCAGAGGATGGCGTCGGCGGGTTTCCTTAAACCTTGTAACAAGAACATCAAATTTCGCGTTAAGAAACAGAAGACTAAACGCTTTATGTTCTTCCTTTAGATTTATTAAATCATCATAAAAGTTCGAGAGGGTGTTGCCGCCTCGAACATCAATAACAACCGCCACACGCTTCATAGATGTATCGGTGGAGGTTTCGCATAAATTATAAAAAGTTTTTAATAAATCGGGCGGCAGGTTATCTACGCAATAGTAGCCGATATCCTCTAAAGCGTGTAGCGCGCAGGTTTTACCGGCCCCCGAAAGTCCTGTAATAATAATAAATTCCATAGTGCTTTAATTCTAATCGAGAAAAATAATTTCTCGCTGTAAACTATATCCTGTTTCTTTTTTTACTGTTTTCTGAATAAGGGCAACAAGATTTTTAACATCCTCGGCGGTAGCCGAACCCGTATTAACAATAAATCCCGCGTGCTTCGGAGAAACCTGAGCTCCGCCTACAGACTTACCTTTAAGTCCGCATTTTTCGATAAGCGCGCCCGCGTAGTTTCCCTCGGGACGTCGGAATACCGAACCCGCGGACGGAAACTCTAAAGGTTGTTTATCCTTTCTCCTACCCATATAATCATCCATACGCTCTCGGATACTGTTTTTAGAGTCGAGTTTAAGTTTCAGCGTAACGCCGATAATAGTGAATCCGTTAACCTTATAAATACTGTGGCGGTAACCGAGGTCTAAATCCGATGATTTAATTACGCCGAGCTTACCGTGTTTGTCGATATGAGTAACCGAGTAAAGAACATCCTTCATCTCTCCACCGTAAGCGCCGGCGTTCATAAACGCCGCTCCGCCTACAGAACCCGGAATACCCCAGGCGAACTCAAGCCCTGAAAGGCTTTTGCTCTCAGCTTCTTTACAAAGTCCAGCTAGTGATAAACCTGCTCCGCAATAGATAGTAGTATCATCGAGCATAGATACTTCGCAAAACTCGCCTTTAAGCTTGATAACGACCTTATCGATTCCGTTATCATTTACAAGCACGTTACTTCCCTTACCGAGAACTATGTAGTCTATCTTATTATCATTCATATATTTTATCAAAGAGGACAACTGTTTTTTTGTTTCAGCCTCGATATAAAGCCCGGCAGCTCCGCCGATTTTAAAAGTTGTCATAGTACTCATAGCTACGCCGTACTGAGCGTTCGCGCCGAGTTCCTCGGCGAGTTTATAAACATTTTCAAATTTATTCATACAAAAAATCCTAACTATAATTATTGATTATTGATTCCAGTTATCGACAATACGTTTCTCAACCATTTCCTCATCAATCTCCATACCGAGACTTGTAAGTAAATCCTGGGCGGCGTTATAGCCCATCTTCTTCTGGCGGTTATTCATAGAAGCGACTTCGATAATATTCGAAAGATTTCGACCGGGTTTAACGGGGATGGTAACAATCGGGATATGAATACCGAGAATATCCATATACTCGTTCTCAAGACCCATCCTGTCGTAAACCTTCTTACCGTCCCAAAGTTCAAGGTTAATAACCATATCTATTTTTTCGGAAAGCTTAATCGAACCCATACCGAAAAGATTTCGCGCGTTAATAATACCTACGCCTCTAAGTTCTACAAAATGACGGATATTCTGAGGAGAACTTCCGATAAGAGTTCGACTGTCGGTTTTTCGAATTTCGACCGCGTCATCAGCTATAAGGCGGTGCCCACGCTTCATAAGCTCAATAGCGGTCTCGCTTTTACCAACTCCGCTGTCGCCGATAATAAGACAACCCTCGCCGTAAACCTCTACCAGTACGCCGTGGCGGGTAATTCTCGGCGCGAGCTCGCGGCTGAGCATAGTAACAAGCCCCGCTGTGAGCGACGATGTGGTATCGGTCGACTGTAATATCGGGATATTATGTTCCTTAGCGCTGCTCATCATAGCGTCGTTAAGTTCGTAACTTCTGCATAAAATTACGGCAGGAGGTCCGAACCTGAAAATAGAGTCGATTACGTGCTGTTGCTGTTCAGCTCCGAAACGTGACAGATAAGAAAACTCAGTGTGTCCAAACACAAGAATACGAGTTTTATCAAAAAAATCGAAATAGCCCGTAAGCTGAAGTCCCGGACGGCTGATATTATTATTTTTAATCATAATCTCGGAAGGTTCTTTCGGCATATATATAGATACCAACGACAGTTCCTTCATAATTTTTTCGAGCGATACTGAATATTCTACAGCCATAATTAACCCCGCTTTCCTGCATATAAAAATCCACACAATATTATACTACAAAATATACATTTTGAAAAGTGAATTTACGCAATTTTTTTCAAAATATGAATTTTTATACATAGTTTTTTCGTTTAACGGCACAAAGCAGTATTATTATCAGCATAACAACTACTGAAAACGGCATAAATACATAGTTTTCAATAAATCCAAGAAGCTTAAATAATGAAACTATAATTGATATTCCCAACAAGACGGCTATATATATCGAGTGAGTGAGGTAATTATGTTTTGAGTTTTTAAAAATACTTACTGTTGACGAGCTTACACTGAAAACACCGGATATAGTCAGTATGCTTAACAGTATACAGTCTGAGCCTTTAAACACACCGATTTTTGATATAGCGGGTAAATGTTGAATCGGATAGGCTGAGTTTATTCCCGAGGCGATTAGAATAAAATAAGCTAAAGCCGCCACTAATATCCCGGAATACACGGCGTATAGCTTGGGCTTTACGTTAATTATATTATCGTAATTGATAATATATAATAATGACGGAAAAAACAGTATTACCGACGAAATAATTTCATCGGGGAAATCGACAGTTAATTTGAAATTAATATTTGTAAAGGTACATACGAGCATATAGATTAATCCCGCTATTACGAATACAAAAATAACTGTAGAAGCTCTCGACAATGCTTCCCCGCCCTTTACAGTGCAGAAAAACGTGAAACATAAAAGCGCTATTATAATGAGGCAGTCGGGACCATAAGACAGAGCGGTATTCATATAATCGGCGAATTTTACTACCGTCAGCACACAGTAAAGACTTAGATAAACAATCGAAACAGGTATTAAAACCTTTTTTAACTGACCTTTATACAGCATAAACACAGCGTAGTTTACAAATAAAGCTAATACTGAGGTTAAGAGTACAAACACAGACGGTGTTCGACTTATAAACATTACCGACGACAAGCACGATAAAAAACATACCGATAAGAACTGAGAAAATGTTATTTTATTATTCTTCATAAACGCTTCCGCCCTTTAGATTTTGTACATTCATAGTGTGTTTGGAGAGCTTTTTCCAGCCCAACCGTATAAAAACATCGCGCATATTGAACTTCGAAAACGGAGTTATCGGAGATATAAATATAACACCGAGGGTGGATTTTGAGGACATATAAACCAGCACTATACACGAGAGCATCACTATTCCCCACACTCCCATAATCCCGCCGACTACTACGAACGACAGGCGGAGGACTGTAATCTGAGGATACAAATCCGGGACCACATAACTGCATATTACTGAAATCGCTACGGCTAATAATGTCGGCGCTCCGATAATACCGCCCTGGATAGCGCAATCACCTATAACAAGCGCTCCCACTATACTCACGGCGTGTCCGAGGACTTTCGGCAACCTTAAACCCGCCTCGCGCATAGTTTCGTAGAGAAAATCTATTAACAAAACTTCAAGCATTAACGGCAAAGGAGTGTGCGATATGGAATCCTGAATATTCTTTATAAGAACCTCGGGAAAATAGTCGGGATGGTAAGTTACGAGAGCTATATAAAGACCGGGTAAAAAGATTGAGGTTAAATAGGCGGTGAATTTTAAAATTCGAGTTATCGCCGCGAAATACGGGCGGTTTGAGTAATCGTCGATAGAGTGAAAATTTTCGACAAAAAGGTGCGGTATTACGAGTACAGACGGCGTGCCATCGACGATAATACCAATTCTGCCCTCCATAAGCTTTCCACACAAAGAGTCCGGACGTTCGGTAATTCCGACGCCTGTAAAAATCTCATTTTTACCGCTGTCCTCGAGGTAAGGGACTAAGTATCCCGCGCCTAAAACTATCTTTATATCGCAGTCCTTAATGCGTTTTCTAACTTCTTCCACAGACGAGTCGGTAGCAGTGCCTTTTATATAGCAGAGAGCTATTTCAGTTTTGGATTCGGTACCGACGGTAAACGTCTCGAAAACGAGCGACGGATTTTTCATTCTTCTACGAACCAAGGTCATATTAATACGCATAGCCTCATTAAAACCCTCACGGCTTCCGCGCTGAACAAGCTCGCTTTCGGGTTCTGATACGCTTCGGAATTTAAAACCCTGAACTCCGATAGCGAGCATTTTATCGTAACCGTCCACCCCGAACACAGCGAATCCCGACATAGAGAATTTTATGACCTCGCTGAATGTATTTATAATTATAATTTCGCTGTTTGAGAGGACTGAGTTATGGATATAATCGAAAAGCTCCCTACCCTTTTTATCCTTAAAATCAGTTTCAAGAATAGGATTTATTACAGAAATAGCGAGAGTTTCCTTATCGGACATACCCTCGATTGTAATTACAGCGCAGTCTGTGTTATTACTCAGAACTAAATTCCTCACGGTAAAATCCGCGGACGAGGATGTTATGTTTTTTAACTTGGTAATATTTTCTTTTATAGAATTATACATTAAATCACCTAGTATAATTTTTGCGGATAAATATGTATTATTCAACTTAAAAAACAAATATTAAAAACGGTGATATAATGCTGATTACGATTATACGGACGATTATACTGTATATTTTCGTCATACTGGCGGTTCGGCTTATGGGAAAAAGACAGATTAGCGATTTGCAGCCGTCGGAGCTTGTGGTAACGCTTTTGATAGCGGATTTAGCGTCGCTGCCTATGGAAAACAACGACAAGCCTATTCTGTCGGGAATTATACCAACTCTGATACTCGTATCGTGCGAGATACTAGTCAGCGTGTTTATGATGAAAAACAGTTTTTTCAGAAAGCTTATCTGCGGAAGTCCTGTTATGGTGATTGAAAACGGAAAGATACTCAGAGATAAGATGATGAGCCTTAGAATAACTACAGAGGATTTAT
>JAHKZS010000031.1 GCA_020626545.1 bacterium | reverse complement strand
GTTTGCTTTCTTCGGGCTTACATACAACAATCATTTCCTGTTTTTCAAATTGGTGAATTCTATACACGCCGCGCTCCTCGATACCGTGAGCGCCTTTTTCTTTTCTAAAGCAGGGAGAGTAACTTGTTAAGGTTTTCGGAAGTTCTTCCTCGTTAATCATAGTGTCGATAAATTTACCGATCATACTATGCTCGGAAGTTCCGATAAGGTAGAGATCCTCGCCCTCGATTTTGTACATCATAGCGTCCATCTCGGCGAAACTCATAACGCCTGTTACAACATTAGAACGAATCATAAACGGCGGTACGCAATATGTAAATCCGCGGTCAATCATAAAGTCGCGCGCGTAGGAAATAACCGCGCTGTGTAATCTCGCAATATCCCCCATAAGATAATAGAAGCCGTTGCCTGCAACCTTGCGGGCGGCGTCGAGGTCGATACCGTCGAATTTTTCCATAATATCGGTATGATAAGGAACCTCGAAATCGGGAACTACAGGCTCGCCGAACTTCTCTACCTCGACATTCTGAGTATCATCCTTACCGATAGGAACGCAGTCATCGATAATATTAGGTATCTTCATCATAATTTCTGTTACCTTAGCGGAGAGCTCGGTTTCCTGAGCTTCTAAGTTTTCGAGCTCCTCGCCCTGAGCCTGAACCTGAGCCTTTAACTGCTCGGCTTCCTCTCTCTTACCCTGGCCGTAAAGCGCGCCGATTTGCTTGGAGAGCTTGTTGCGGTTCGCTCTTAAAGAGTCAGCGTCACCCTTAGCCTTACGGCTCTTTTTATCGAGCTCGATAACTTCGTCTACAAGCGGAAGCTTGCTGTCCTGAAATTTCTTTTTAATATTTTCCTTAACTGCGTCGGGATTTTCTCTTAAAAATTTTATGTCTATCATTTTCTTACTCCTTATTACCTTATTTATCCTCTAATTTAGACGCGAGGTCTTTTAAATCGTCATCGCTGTAGAACTCAATCGAGATAGTACCGCCCTTTTTGTTGGGCAAGGGCTTTACTTTTACCTTTTTACCGAGATATTCGGATAAGGTTTGTTCGACCATTTTATAGTAGCTCGGCTGTTTAGGCTGAGTTTTTTTAGACGGTTTCTTGACCGCTTGTTTAGCTAAACGCTCGGTCTGTCTTACCGATAAATCGGAAGCTATAACCTCGTCGGCTAAAGTTTTTACCATGTCCTTATCCTCTACGGATAAAAGCGCTCTCGCGTGACCCGCGGAAAGCTTACCTGCCTTAACCATTTCGGTTACTTCGTCGGGCAGATTTAAAAGTCTTAATGTGTTCGCGATTGCGGGACGTGATTTTCCGACTGCCTGAGATACGGCTTCCTGGCTGAGATTATGTTCGTCCATTAAAGCCTTGTATCCGAGCGCTTCTTCTATCGGGTTTAAGTCCTCGCGCTGTAGGTTTTCTATAAGCGCGATTTCCATAGTTTCCTGATCCGTAAGCTCCCGTATAGTTACGGGGACATCGGTTATACCCGCCAGCTGACAAGCTCGGTATCTTCTCTCGCCCGCCACGATTTCGTATCCGCCGCCGAATAACGGCTTTACGAGTATCGGCTGGATAAGTCCGTGGGTTTTTATGCTTTCAGCCAATGCGTTGAGAGCGTCTTCGTCGAACTCCTTACGGGGCTGATTGTGATTAGGTTCAATCTCCGAAATTTTCAGAGTTACTGTATTTCCTCCGTCCTCGGTTTCGTTCTGGATAAAAATAGCGTCCAGTCCTCGTCCGAGTCCGCCTTTTCTTTTAGCCATAATTTACCTCTTTCCCGCTATCTCTTTCGCAAGCTCGGTATAAGCTATACTTCCCTTGCAGGATTTATCGTAATAGATTACAGGCATTCCGAACGAGGGAGCTTCCGAAAGCCTTACTCCTCGGGGAATAACCGTCTTGAACACTTTTCGGGGGAAGAATTTTTTTACTTCCTCGACTACCTGTTGGGTGAGGTTAAGTCGTCCGTCATACATCGTAAGCAGTACTCCCTCGAGCTCTAAGCTCGGATTGTACTGTCTTTTTACACGCCTTACTGTACTCATAAGCTGGGAAAGTCCCTCGAGAGCGTAGTATTCGCACTGAATCGGAACTAAAATAGTATCCGCGAGCGTCATCGCGTTAGCGGTAATAAGTCCCAAAGACGGCGGACAGTCAATTATAATATAGTCGTAATTATACTTAATAGGCAGAACAGCGTTCTTTAAGATAGCCTCTCGGTGAGGTTTTTCTACTATTTCGAGCTCAGCCGCGGCTAAATCGAGCGAACTCGGTAAAATATGCAGGTTAGCAAACTGAGTTGAAAACAGACATTCCTCCGCTTTCAGCCCGTCTACAAGTATATTGTAGGTGGACTTTGTGAGCTTTCGCTTATCCACAGCCACTCCGCTTGTGGCGTTGCCCTGGGGGTCAACGTCGATAAGCAGTACCTTTTTTCCTAAGCTTCCAAGACAAGCCGCGAGGTTTACGGAGGTAGTGGTTTTCCCTACTCCGCCCTTTTGGTTTGCCACAGCAATTACCTTTGCCAATTTATCATATCCCTTTTAAAAAATCTATAAAAAGATTTTACCATAATTATATAAAAATTAAAAGGGTTTTTTCTCAATTGGTTGAGTT
>JAHKZS010000243.1 GCA_020626545.1 bacterium | reverse complement strand
AAATAACTCGACTACATTACCTACAACTAAGACCGACTCAGTTTATTGAGCCGGTCTTTTAGTATTATTATAAATTATTATTTTAAGTCTTCGTAGATAAAATGCTGAACATCGCTCTTTAATTTATTAAAATCGTTGAGCTGGATTATCCACGCGCCGCCCGAGGAAGTTCCCGACTGCCATTCGCCGTCGCCGGGCACTCCGCGTTCCTTGAATTTATAGCCGAAGAACTTAGGAGAATGAGCCGCGTACCATTTAAAGTCCGAACCCGAGAGATCGGTTTTAACGTTATTTCTAAGCGCCTTTATAGTTTTAAGAACCTTTGCGGGGGTGAGGTTTTTATATGTTTTAACAAGACTTCTGATAACTCTGCGCTGACGAGCCGAGCGGGTAAAATCGTTACCGCTAAAGCCGTTTCCGCCTCGGTCACGGCACAACCATAACGCCTGCTGTCCGTTTAGGTGTGTTACTCCGCCCTTGGTACTGACGAGCCCAATCGAACCCGCCTGACCGTTTTTGTTAATCTGCCAGTTTATATAGCCCGCTTCATCGGATGTGATATTTACATCCACACCGCCGAGGGCGGTTATAACCGCCTTAAATGTCGTACAGCTAACGCATACGTAGTTGTCTATTTTGACGCTAAACGTATTCTCGATTGTTTTCATAGTGAGCTCGGGACCGCCCAACGCGAAAGCGGCGTTAACTTTATTCTGACCGTGACCCGGGATTTCAAACCAGTTATCACGCATAAAGGAAGTCTGCTTGATTGTACCTGTGTTAGAGTCAACAGAAATAAGCATCATACAGTCCGAACGACCGACGCCTGTGTCGCTGTCTACGCCTAAAAACAGAATATTTTTTACAGCGGAGTTAGATAAAAGACCGTTTTCCTTATGGGTAATGCCTTTTTTAAACTCGAGCTTTTTATCGCTGAATTTTTTAAATACCCAGCCTTTTTCCTTAGAAAAATCGTAACGGATAACAACTATTCCGTCGTATTCCTTATTATTAACGGTATAATAGAGGCGGTCAACGTTTTGATCGAGCTTTGTATCGCGCTGTTTAAATTTAGCTTCCTTATAATAAGTATGAACCTTATCATCGGCGAGTTTCTGCTCTACACCGCTCACGGCATAGAAAGAAAGTTTTTTAACATCGGTTTTCGCGCTGTCGTATTTAAACTCGGAACCGCTCTTTTTAAAGGTTACGGTATAATCTACGGGAGATATTCCGTAAACATCGCACTCGCGCGTTACGCTTAAATTACAGGTATATACGTCGCGGGTTAAGTTATCCTTAATATTATCGAGCTGTTTAACTGTGAAATTATAATTATTCTCCCCTACCTTAACCTCGCTGACGGATTTATCGGCGTTTAGGGCTTTAATAATCTCGCTGTTTGTGGGTTTATCGGGAGTTTTAAAGAATAAGAAGTAAGCGGCTACGCACGCTCCCGCTACAATTAAAACTCCTAAAATAATGAGTACAATAATCAGCGGTTTTTTACTTTTCTTTTTCTTAGTATCATCGGATAATTCTTCTAAGGAATTATCCTCACCGTTTTGAATATCGTCCGTGACTTTCTCCTCAACTTCCTGTATCGAAGCTTCGGCTTTCTCGGAATTATCGGAATCGAGGTACTCCTTACGCATAAGATTCTCTCCGCAATTTGTGCAGAAAATCTCGTCGGGATGATTTTCAGTTCCGCATTTCTTACATTTTTTCATACAGCATTCCTCCTTTACAGTTTCAGTATAACACAAATTCAGCCTTAAAACGAAAAATTACGACATTGTAATTTTAAATATACATTCCAGATACGTCATAATTTTCATTAAAACAAAAAGCCCGGATAAATATCCGAGCTTTTATACTTTACTTTAACTTCAAGCGATATCCTCGAGCGAACATGAGCAGGAATTAAGTCCGTGCTTTACTCTGTCCTCAACCTCAGCGCGCTTAGCGTTGTTGAAACGGTCAAGAGTACCAACGAGGTAACCTGTGATTCTTCTGATTCTCTCGAAGGGAACCGCATCATAAGTGTAGTTAACGTCTACATACTCGCCGTCTACAGTGAACTCAAAGGTCTTAAAATCCTTATCGGGATTAGCCTCCTTAATCTGCATTACATACGCGTCGATTTCTTTCTTGGATAATTCGCCGCCGATTACTTT
>JAHKZS010000242.1 GCA_020626545.1 bacterium | reverse complement strand
TAAAAACTATTGTACCGGATATTGAGGATAAGTCGCTCTATGTCGGTCAGGTTTACGCTCTTTCCGTAGAGGTCGAAAACTCAGTCGGAAAATCTTCCTTTATCTCTAATCGAAAGAGTGTCGCGAGCTTAAGCTCAAGCGGAAGAATCACCGCTAAGAAAAAGGGCACAGCCGTTATCACAATTAAAAACAATAAGGTCAGCACCTCGTTTAAGGTAACGGTTAAAAATCCCAAGCTTAACAGAAAAACAATCAGTCTTAAAAAGAAACAGACCTTTAAGATTAAGATTACCGGTAAAAACGGAAAACAGACCTATAAATCTTCCAAGAAATCTGTAGCAAAGGTTAGCAAGAATGGTAAAGTTACCGCTAAGAAAAAGGGTAAAGCTACTATTACCGTTACTACTAACGGTAGTGTTAAGTTAAAGCTTAAGGTTACGGTAAAATAAGAACAGGTGGTATAAATGAGTAAAAGGATAATCGCGGTTATAGCTTCTCTGATTATTACTATAACTGCACCTTTTACCGCGTATTGCTATGATATAAACACCCTCGACGGCATAAAATCGTCCGTTGAGGGTGTGATTTCTTATAAAAGCTCAACCTTAGGCGTAAATTCTGTGAGCAAGTTACTCGAAGCCTTAAGTGAAAACGCGGGCGATTATAACAGCGACTGGTACTATATTGCTTTGTCGCGTTACGGGGTAAACTGCGAAAACACAAAAAGTGTAAATGCCCTGAAAAAAGCTGTAGACGAGTTCTATAAAGAAGGATTAGAGAATGTAAAAGTAACTGATTTACAGCGAACAGCGTTCGCGCTTTTATCCTGTAAAGCCGATATAACTTCTGTAAACGGCCACAATCTTTTAGCTGACTCAACTTATAACCGCGATAAGTATAAACCTCTCGACGCTCAGGGTGTTAACTCACTGTCCTACGCGCTGTTGCTTCTCGATTCTAAGAACTACAAAATCCCGAAGTCGAGCTCTGTTACAAGAGAAAAGCTTGTACAAAGAATTCTGTCCTATGAACTAAGTAACGGCGGATACGCTCTTTTCGGAAACGGCGCCGATATTGACATTACCTCTATTGTAGTTCAAGCGCTCTCAAAATATAAATCTAACCCAAAGGTAAATAAAAGTATTGATACTTGTCTGAGTATTCTCTCAAAACGTCAGGATTCAAGCGGAGCGTATAATTCGTTTGCCGGGAAAATAACCGCTGAGTCCACCGCCCAGGTTATAATGGCGCTTTCGTCGCTCGGAATAAATCCCATAAACGACAGCAGGTTTATTAAAAACGGTAACACAACCCTTGACGGCATTAATGTTTTTAGAAACGATGACGGCGGATACTGCCATATGGAAAACTATAACACAAACAGTATCGCTACTTACCAGACCTTCTGCGCTTTAGTTTCAGTTTACAGACTTCTCAAAGGCGATGGGAAGTTCTTCGACTTTAACGCGAAAACCGACTCCACAACTAAAAAAATAAACTCTCTTATTTCCAAAAATGAAATAAAAAATAAAACAAAATCTATTTCTAAATCTAAAAAAGCCTCAATTTTAAAATCTGAAAAAAGAGAAAATAAACTAGATTATAATTCTAAAATAGAAAATAAATCTAAAGTTAATAAATCAAACTTAAAAACAATTTCGAAAAATAAAAAAGAAAATAATATAACAGAACCGACCGAAATTACACGTCAGCCGGAGTCTGTTATTGTTAATACATCAGCCAAAAAAACCGATAATAAACCTCAACCGGCTTATATAACAGCGGTAGTTCTTTTAATCGGATATATATTTTTATTTATAGTGAAATCGGGAGGTAAGAAGTGAAAAAGCTGATCTTTATTCCTGTCTTAATTATTTTTGTTTTAACTTCTTGCTCAATAAAATCTGCCGATGAATATTACAATAATACCGAAAACGGTACTCTTACCGCTACTATTTCAATTAACTGTTCTACGGCGGTAAAATACAAGGGCTCTAAACGTAAAAAAGCTAACATCTTAACCGATTATAAAGTTAATTTTAATAAAGGCGATACTGTATTCGACGCTTTTAAAACCGCCTGTAAAAATAAGAAAATCCAGTTCGAGTATTCAGGTATGGGTGATAATATCTATATTGAGGGTATAGACTACCTGTACGAGTTTGAATGCGGCGAACACTCGGGTTGGGAATATAGCGTAAACGGTGATTTTCCGAGCGTAGGTTGCAACGCTTATGAACTCAAAAACGGCGATACAATCCGCTGGCTTTATACCTGCGACTTAGGGGTGGATATAGGAAATAAATATGAACACACTTAAGAATTTTAATCCGATAGTTCTTTTAATCTATTTTATATATGTACTGTTTATCTCAATATTCTCGTTTAATCCAATTCTGTTAATCTCGGGAATGTTGGGAGCGGTTTTGTACTGCCTTGTTGTATCGGACAAAAGGAGCTTATTAAAATCTATCGCCGCTTGTATTATTATTTTGCTCGCGGTAACGATTACTAATCCGCTCTTTTCCCATAACGGCAAGACGGTTTTATTTTTTATAAATGATAATCGTGTAACGCTCGAAGCTTTTGTCTATGGAGCGGTACTCGGATTATGTATAACCGAGGTTATACTATGGTTTAAATGTTTTAATTTAGTGTTCGATACCGAACGGTTTATTTTTCTTTTCGGGAAAATAAGCCCTAAGCTTGCTCTGGTCCTTTCGATGACGTTAAGATTTATTCCGAATTTTATAAAAAGCTTTCGCGAGATTAACCGTACCCAAAAACTAATCAGTAATAAACGCCGGCTAAAACGCTATCTGAACAGCTTTTCCGCGGTTATTACTCAGGCTATGGAAAATTCTATAATAACATCCGACAGTATGAATTCGAGGGGTTACGGTTCTAAAAAGAGAACCTTTTACTCAAGATTCAGATTTACATTATCCGACGCGGGCTTTCTAATAATTACATCGGTTTTATTTGTATTATCTGTTGTTTATAAAACCGATTTTACCTATTATCCCGAGCTTATTTTTCCGAGTATTAACTTTCTCGAAGCTTTAGGCTATTTATCGTTTATAATACTTACTTTTATTCCGTTTATCTATGAGCTAAAGGAGGGGATTAGATGGAAATATTTAATATCGAAAATCTGAGTTTTAAATACAACAAATCCCCGAAATACGCTCTCAAGAATATAAATCTAAAGGTAAACTCAGGCGAGTTCTTGCTTTTAATCGGTCAGTCCGGATGCGGAAAAACAACTCTCCTGAAAATGCTGAAAAAAGAGCTTGCTCCGCTCGGCGAAAAAAGCGGAGAAATATTCTATAAAAGAAAAAAGATTGAAGATTTATCAAAAGCGGAAAGCGCCTCAGAGATTGGATTTATATTGCAGGATCCCGATTCCCAGATTGTAACAGATAAAGTGTATTCCGAGCTCGCGTTCGGTCTGGAAAGCTTAGGCGTAGATAAAGAAACAATCCGCTCAAAGACCGCCGAGTTTGCGGCGTATTTCGGATTCTCCGATATGTTCGACCGAGAAACAAACTCGCTCTCCGGCGGAGAAAAACAGCTTTTGAATCTCGCGTCTGTAATGGTTATGAACCCAAAGGTGATACTTCTCGATGAACCGGTATCTATGCTCGATCCGATTTTCGCCGTAGATTTTATCCATACACTGAAAAGAATAAACGATGATTTCGGAACTACTGTTATAATAGCCGAACATCATCTCTCGGAAGTTTACCGTTTATGTGATAAGGTAATATATCTTAATAACGGAGATATAACCGCTTATAATTCTCCAAAAGAAATAAGCGTGGATTTAAAAAATGAAAAAATCGGAAAAACTTTGCCCGCGCCGGTAAGGCTTTATAATACTTTAAATTCCGATCTAGACTGTCCTTTAAGTGTTAAAGAGGGGAGAGAGTTCCTTTCTAAACTTGATATAAACAGCAATTATAATTCTAATTTAGAAATAAAATGCAGTGGTACCGTTCTGTCAGTCCGTAATCTTTGGTTCAGATACGAAAAGCACGGCAGGGATATTTTAAAAGGTTTATCGCTGAATATAAAAAAAGGTGAGATTTACGCTCTGCTGGGCGAAAACGGTTGCGGCAAGTCTACTCTCCTTAATGTTATAAACGGCTCTCTAAAAGCGTATAAAGGGAAAATAAAGCATAATTTAAAGCTTTCTTATTTACCTCAGAACCCCAAAAACGTATTTGTAAAGGATACGCTCGAGGATGATATGAAGCTTATTAGTAATTCTTATAAAGAATTATTATCTGAATTCGGACTTTTAGATTATCTTAAAACTCACCCTTATGATTTAAGCGGCGGCGAATTACAGCGCGCGGCTATTTGTAAAGTGCTTCTGACTAAGCCCGATATACTTCTGATGGATGAAGCTACTAAAGGCTTCGATAATTTCGCGAAAGAGAATCTCGGTAGAATACTTAAATCGCTTACTGATAGGGGCATAACTGTGTTGCTGGTAACCCATGACCTCGAATTTGCCGCAAGCTTTGCCGATAGGTGCGGACTGCTCTTTAACGGCGGGATTACAAGCGAGGGTATTACCCGACAATTCTTCCGTGAGAATATTTTTTATACAACTTCCGCCGCTAAAATGGCTAAAGAAATTATCGACAATGCCGTTACTGTGGATGATATAATAAGGTGTGTAAATGGTTAAAAAGTATTTAAAATATTTATTTGTATTCTTATTAATACCCGCTCTTATAATTATCGGCGCTGTTTTATATCCGCAAAGAAGCTTTGTTATAGTTTCGGCAGCAGTAGTGATAACGGCGTGCGTACCGTTTTTTATAAGCTTCGAAAAGAACTCCTCTACAAGAAGACTTGTAATGCTCGCGGTAATGACTGCGTTGTCCGTTGCCGGACGTTTTATATTCGCGCCGATTCCGTTTTTTAAACCTGTGACCGCAATGGTTGTAATCGCTGGAATGTATTTCGGATGCGAGTTTGGATTTTTAACGGGAGCGTTATCGGCTGTAATTTCTAACTTCTATTTCGGTCAGGGAGCGTGGACTCCTTTCCAGATGTTTTCCTGGGGAATAATCGGCTTTATCGCGGGCTTGCTGTCAAATCCGCTTATAAAGAGCAAAATTGTACTGATAATTTACGGTGTGTTCGCCGGAATAGCGTATTCTTTAATGATGGATGTGTGGACTGTACTTTGGATGGACGGAACCTTTAATCCGGAAAGATTTATTGCCGCTATAGCAACCGCGTTGCCTGTAACAGCTCAATATATAATTTCTAATATAATTTTTCTGATTATCTTAGAACCTCTTTTTAGAAAAAAAATCGAGAGATTAAAGGTTAAATTCGGGTTATAAACATCAAACTTGTGAAAATATTTAACAAAATATTTATAATTACAGTCAAATTATTGTTAACTATTGACAGTTAGGATTCACTTTGATATAATCAAATTCATAAATTATATTCTAGAAAAGGCTTTGGTGGTAATATGAGTTATGATTATTTCGGTTCATTAAATATCGGTACTATAATTAACGGTAAATATATTATCGAACAAGTAACTGACCAAAATATTATAGGATTTACCTACATTGTACGTGATACCAATACGAATGAGTATTTCACATTAAAAGAGTATTTCCCCGAAGGAGTCGCGCGCCGTGAGGGCAATATGTCTGTAGCGGTTGTTTCGAATTCATATTTTCAGTTGTTCAACAGCGGATTATCCGATTTTATGAACGAAGCCGCGGCTTTGAGTTCTGTTCGCAGTGCTAATATAGTAAAAGTTTTAGATTATTTTCAGTTCAATAATACCGCTTATTACGTAAATGAACTTTTTGACGGAGCCTCGCTTTATGATTACGCTAATAACGCCGGCGGAAAGGTCAGTATAGCTGAACTTCGTAATATAATAAATCCTGTTATGGAAGCGTTGGAGGAAGTACATAGTAAAGGAATATACCATTACAATATTTCCCCGTACAGTATTTTTATCACAAGTACCGGAATTGTTAAGCTCACAGGCTTTTCGAATACGCTTGCTATGTTCGCTTCTAATAGCGGAAGATTTGACGCTATAATTAATTACGGTTTTTCTCCTAAAGAGTTTTATTCGCGTAATTCTCCTAAAGGAGCTTATAGTGATGTGTATTCTCTCGCGGCAACAATATATACTTCACTTACAGGTGTTACGCTTCCGGACGCGATTGATCGATTCGACGGTGAGAATATAGCCTATCCTTCGATGTTCGCGGTTCCTATATCCCCAAACGAGGAACAAGCTCTCAAAAAGGCTTTAAGTATTAATGAAACAAATAGATTTCAGAATATTACCGGTTTCAGACAGGCTTTCAACAGTTCGACGGGTTATTCATCAGGTCAATCGTACAACCGAAATCCTGTACCTCAGCCATATACTCCCGCTACTCCTAATCCTCCTGCCTCAAACGCTCCGGTTAATAAATCTAAAGGTAAATTCCCCAAGTGGATTATTCCCGCCGTGGCGGCATTTGTTGTAGTAGTTGTTGTTGTAATCGGCGTTGTAGCGTGTATGCTGTTATTTGGCTCGAATCCCGCTAAGGATTTTAAATACAGCGTAAACTCGTCTGAAGTAGTAATCGAAAAATATATCGGAAATGACGATACCGCCTCCATTCCTTCCGAAATAGAGGGAAAACCCGTTGAGGTAATCGGAGCGAATGCTTTTAACGGATCTCCGCTTAAATCTATAACTATTCCTAACTCTGTAAAGAAAATTGAAAAAGGCGCGTTTTCGTATTCTGTAATAACAGAGTTTGTTATTCCGGAAAATGTTACCGAAATAGGAGAAAACGCGTTTAGATATTCTTCGATTGAGAGTATCACTGTACCGGGTTCCGTTAAAAATCTCTCAAAATATATTTTCAGCGATTGTAATAGTTTAAAATCTGTCAAGCTTAATAACGGCGTTACTAAAATAGGGGAATACGCCTTTAATAATTGTAAGAAACTTAATGATATTTCGCTGCCGGACAGCCTGGATACAATTTCGAGCGATGCGTTTTACAATTGCAAAGGATTAAAGAAAATTAAAGTCCCCAATCACGTTAGTTCTATTAAAAGCTACGCCTTTTCAGGTTGCAGCGAGTTGAAATCATTTGAGGCGTCCGGAACATCTACCTCAAGTAAAAAAGGCTCTTTCGACGCGTATGTTTTTTCCGGCTGTAATAAACTGAAAAAAATAACTATTCCGAAAAGTATTAAAACCCTGAAGGAGCATTTTATCAGTTCCCATAAGGTTGTAGAAACCGTAAAGATGCAGGAAGGGTTAAAGAAAATAGGAAATAACGCGTTTATGTTTTGTAGTAAGCTTAAAAAAGCGGATATTCCTAATTCGGTTACGGCTATTGGAAGTTCAGCTTTCTGGGGATGCAAAAAACTTAAATCTGTCTTAATACCGTTAAAGATTAAAGTTATAAAGAAATATACTTTTAACGAATGTAAATCGCTGAAAAAAATATATATTCCCAGCACAGTTAAGAAGGTTGAAACAGGCGCGTTTGAAAAATGTACTTCCGCGAAGCATTTAACCATCGGATACAAGATTAAGAAAATCGGGAAATATGTGTTTAGCGGATGCAATAAGATTAAAACCCTTGTTGTTCCCAGCAGAATGAAAACAGTTCCTACAGCGGCGTTCTTCGGAATGAAAGGCGTAAAAAAATTAGTCATTCCTAAGTCTGTAAAAAGAATTAAATCTTCCGCGTTCTTAAGCTGTAGAAAGTTAAAGACAGTTTACGTAGCTAAAAAATGCAAGATTCATAAATTCGCTTTCCCGTACGGCGTAAAAGTTAAAAAAATAAAATAAATTATAAAAAAAACTCCCGAAGTTATTGCTTCGGGAGTTTTAATGTTTAGTATCATTTTTCTTTCTGGCGTTTAATAACCTTCATCCTCGAAAATTCCTCTCTGTCCTTTTCGTCAAGAGCGTCGGTAATAAATTTAACCGTTTCCTCGAATTTAGGTATCATAATATTTTTGAGAGCGTTAGCGCGTTTCTGAGTTTTTTTAATGGCGTCAGCTAATCTATAAACGCTGTTCTCAATTTCCGCCAATTCCGCCGTCATAACCTTAACTTCCGTAAATTTAACGAAAGCGTTGTCGAGAGCCGTACCGGTTGTATTAAGTCCGAAATGAAGTTTGCTCTTATCGGGCTCGTCTATATGAACCATCGGTATCTCAACGCCCATTACAGAACGGTACTCGAGCGTAAGCGAATCGTCCACGGGAATCGTCTTACTTATATCCGAACAGTAACCGTGAATTATATTAGCGGTTTGCAGCGCGAAGTAAGCCTCTGAATAAGCGTCGTCGATTTTACCCTGAATTTCATTCGCCTTATCTATTAACATCATCATCTCTCTGATAAGAATATTACGTTTCTTATCCATTAGCTCATAACCCATCTTAGCGAGAGCGAGAGATTTTTTTGTATTCATCAGATTTCCCTTAGTAGGTACTGCCTGAACTGCCATAGTGTTCACCATAGCCTTTCCGCCCGTTTAATAATATGCGCGGCTTATCGGGCATTAAGCCGTAAATTTTAGAATTTTATCCTCTGTAGTATTTGTCGAGCAACTCATCGTCCACACGGTCGAGTTCGCTTCTCGGTAATGTGGAAAGCAATTCCCAACCGAGGTCAAGGCTCTCGGTAATGTCGCGGTTTTCTGTAAAACCTTGGTTTACAAAGCGTTCCTCAAACTGTTTACCGAATTCCATATACTTCTTGTCGATGGGGGAAAGCTCCTCCTCGCCGATAACTGAAGCGAGCGATCTCGCGTCGATTACCTTAGCGTATGAAGCGAAAAGCTGGTTAGCTAAAGGCTGATGGTCGGCTCTTGTAAATCCCTCGCCGATACCGTCCTTCATAAGTCGAGAAAGCGACGGAAGAACCGACACAGGCGGATAGTAGCCCTGTCCCTGTAAAGTTCTGTCCAGAGTGATCTGACCTTCCGTAATATAACCCGTAAGGTCGGGGATAGGATGAGTAATATCATCGTTCGGCATTGTTAGAATAGGAATCTGAGTTACCGAACCGTCATGCCCTTTAATCATACCCGCTCTTTCGTAAAGCGAAGCGAGGTCGGAGTAAAGATAACCCGGGTAACCCTTACGTCCGGGGATTTCACCCTTAGAGGACGAGAACTCACGCAGAGCCTCGGCGTACGAAGTCATATCAGTCATAATAACGAGTACGTGCATATCGAGGTCGAACGCCAAATACTCGGCTATAGTAAGAGCGCAGCGCGGAGTAAGTGTTCTCTCGATAATAGGATCGTTAGAGAGGTTCAAGAGCATAACTACATGGGATAGAACTCCGCTATCCTCAAAGCTCTTTCTAAAGTATTCCGCGACGTCTTTCTGAACACCCATAGCCGCG
The DNA here is from genome assembly GCA_020626545.1 of bacterium. GTDB lineage: Bacteria > Bacillota > Clostridia > Oscillospirales > Acutalibacteraceae > Ruminococcoides. The sequence goes on along the minus strand of JAHKZS010000242.1, from coordinate 9,228 downwards.
AATACTACGCAGAAGTTATCCTCGGTAGCTCCGCTGATTCGTGCCTGACGTACAATCTGTACGGCTAAGTCGTTGTGCTTCATACCCGAACCCGAGAAGATAGGAAGCTTCTGACCTCTGATAAGCGTCATAAGAGTGTCTATGGTAGAAATACCTGTGTTGATGTAGTTAGTGGGGTAGATACGTGATACAGGGTTAATAGGGGTACCGTTGATATTAGCACGCTTTTCGGGGAAAATCTCTCCGAGACCGTCTATAGGTCTGCCGGCGCCGTCGAGTACACGTCCGATAATCTCGGGCGATAACGCCTGCTCCATCGGATGACCTGTAAGTCTTATCTTAGCGTTTACAAGGCTTATGTTTCTTGTGCCCTCGAATACCTGTACAACTATTCTTTCGCCCTCAATCTGAACGACACGTCCCTGTCTTACAGTGCCGTCCTCAAGGCGTATATCGACGATTTCCTCGTTGGAAACGCCTTTTACGCCGTCGATAACTATAAGCGAACCGTTAATTTCCTTAACGCCTACATAATCAATTAACATAATTGTGTCTCCTTAAAGAATTTCATCAATTTTCTTGTCGATTTCTTTATCGTAATCGTCAAACATTTCGAGTTTATTATTAGGAATATCGTACTTCATTTTGCTGAGCTTGTCGAAAAGTCCGAGCTTAAGAATTGTAGAAATCGGAATTTCCTTAGCGATAACCTCTTTTGCTCTGTCGTAAAGGTGAAGTATAACTCCCATCATCTTCATCTGCTTCTCAAGCGGTACGTAAGTGTCTTCCGCGTGGAAAGCGTTCTGCTGAAGGAATCCTACTCTGATAGCCTTAGCGGTTTCGATAACGAGCTTCTGGTCGTCGGGAAGAACATCCGAGCCGATGAGTTTAACAATCTCCATAAGAGCGCTTTCTTCCTGAAGTAAGGCTGAAACTCTGTTTCTGTATTCCACAAAATCAGGGCCTAAATGCTCGTTAAACCACGGATCTAAGTCGTTAAAATACTCGCTGTAGGATTCCATCCAGTTAATCGCGGGGTAGTGTCTGGCGTAAGCTAACGCCTTATCAAGCGCCCAGAATACACGTGTGAATCTCTTGGTGTTCTGAGTAACCGGCTCCGAGAAGTCCGAACCCTGCGGAGAAACCGCGCCGATAATTGTTACCGAGCCGTTATCATGCGAGAGTGTCTTAACTCGTCCCGCTCTCTCATAGAACTCTGCGAGCCTGGAGGGAAGATACGCGGGGAAACCTTCCTCGGCGGGCATTTCCTCAAGTCGTCCCGAAATCTCTCTTAACGCCTCAGCCCATCTCGATGTTGAATCCGCCATTATAGCTACGTCGTAACCCATATCGCGATAATACTCAGCAAGCGTAATACCTGTGTAGATAGACGCCTCACGAGCCGCGACAGGCATATTCGATGTGTTAGCTATAAGTACTGTACGGTCTGTCATCGGTCGGTTTGACTTAGGGTCTATAAGCTCCGAGAATTCGTCGAGTACCTGCGACATCTCGTTGCCGCGCTCTCCGCATCCTACATACACGATAATATCAGCGTCGCACCATTTAGCGAGCTGATGCTGGTTCATTGTTTTACCTGTTCCGAATCCTCCCGGAATAGCGGCGGCGCCGCCCTTAGCGATAGGGAACATTGTGTCCATAACACGCTGGCCGGTAATAAGCGGAACGGTTGTAGATAATCTTTCCTCGATAGGTCTGGAATATCTGATAGGCCATTTCTGGCACAAGGTTAAGTTGTGCTCAACTCCGAGCTCGTCCTTAATCTTGGCTATTGTATCGAAAAGCTTATACTCGCCGTCGGGCTTTACCTCGGTAATCTCACCCGAAATAGCGGGAGGCACCATAAGTCTGTGCTCGATAATGGCGGTTTCGGGTAAAGTAGCGTAAATCTCTCCGCCCTTTAGCTTATCGCCGACCTTGACCTTCATAGTAACGTTCCAAAGCTTTTGGTCATCGAGAGAGTTAACCTGAGAGCCGCGGCTTATAAACGCGCCTGATTCTTCCTCAATTGCTTTAAGCGGACGCTCAATACCGTCAAAAATATTGTCTATTATACCGGGTCCCAAAAGTACGTTCATAGGATTTCCTGTACCCGTAATAGGATCCCCGGGTTTAAGTCCTGTAGTTTCCTCGTAAACCTGTACGGTGGTATATTCATCGTTAATACCGATAATCTCGCCGACAAGGTTCTCTTTTCCTACATGAACCATTTCCATCATTTTAAATTCAGTAGGACCTTTTACTGTAATTACAGGACCGTTAATACCATAAATTACATTCTTTTCCATAATTTCATCTCACTAACTCAGCTGATTTTCAAATCCGCGTTCTCAACAAACCAGCTCTTTTTATTTTCGAGTTTGCTGTCGAGAGTGTTATCCGCTACAAGCTTTAGTTCCTTGCAGTAACCTCTTAGACCGCCAATGCGTATTTCCAAATCTCCTTCGACCGTAACCTCTCCCGAGAATACGCCTTTAATATCGTTTTCGAATTTGAGGTCATCGTTCTTTACGTATACGATACAGGCTTTATCGCCGAATGTCTGAGCGATTTCCTCGGCGTAGGAGATAAGCTTGTTCTTATATTCGTCAGAATTTGTAAAGTCAATAAGCTTTTTCTCACATCTGTCGAATATCTCCTTAAGCATCTTATCGCGTGTCTTAAAGATTTCGCCTTGAGATTCAAGATTTTTTACCGCGTACTTACTTGTAACAGCGGTTTCTGCGGCGGAAACAAGCTTTTTAATATACTTATCCGCGTCAGCCTTAGCTTGTAACTCGGCTTTTTTTACAGCTTCCTGTTTTTTTCCTTCGATTTCTGATACTATTTTAGCTCTTTCTTCTTTGTTATATCTATTAATAGCATCCAAAAATCTACTTGATTTATTGTCGTTAATCATACTTTACCTCGTTTATTTGTTTACAGCTTAACTCCGATAGCTTCCTGTACGTATTTTGTAATACTGTCCGCGGTTCTTCCGTTTCCGTGACGGTCGGGAATTTCCACAATAAGCGGACGCTGTCTGTTAAGCTTAAGGTCATAGACTAAATCCGGGCATTTAGATACGAGCGTTTCTGTCATAAGGATTACCGCTATCTCAGGGTCGTTCATAGCCTTTAGAAGCGACTCGCGGATGTGTTCTTCCGAATGAACAACAACACCCTCAATTCCCGCAAGTCTCATACCCATCTGGGTATCAACATTATCGCTTATAAGATAATACTTCATAATTAACCGTTGAGAATAAGGATAGAGATAAGCATACCGTAAAGAGCGATACCTTCGCCGAGCGCAACGAAGATGATAGCTTTACCGAAGTTTTTCGGATCCTCAGCCGCCGCGCCGATAGCCGCGGGAGCGCCGTGTCCAACCGCGATACCGCCGCCTATACATGCGATACCTGTAGAAAGACCCGCGCCTAAGTACTGAAGACCTTTAGCTACAGGCTCGAGTGAACCTGCCGCGTCAGCGGGAGCTCCGCCTACCGCGCCCGCAACAACAGGGCATACTAAACAGAAAGCGGCTACAGCGCCGAAAGAAGTGAGCTGTAAGAGTAATGAACGCTTAGCGTTCTTGCCTTTTTGGAAAGATTTGGTAGCGATAACTACCGAAAGAATTAAGAAAATTACGGGTAATGTAAGTAATAAAGCGTTAAATAAAGTCATAATAAAACCTCCAGATATTATTTATATATTAATTTCTTCCTAATCTGAGTTTAACAGGCTCATAAGGTCTGCCTTCGCCCGAGTAGAATCTGCTGAACATTTCGTAGTATTCAAGTCTAAGTACCTGAATCGATACGAGAAGCGCTTCCAAAGCGCACACAAGCAGGTTGCCTATAACGACAACAGGGTAGTAAGCTACCGTGCCCGCGGTATCCGCCAAGGTGAATACAACCTGCATCATACCCGCGTGAACGAGTACGAAAGCCGCGACTCTTAGAAAACTCATAGTATTTGAAACATAACTCAAAAGAACTTCTATAGACTCAAAAACATTTTCGAGTACAAAGTTGCCCCAGCTTTCAGGAGCCCAGTCTTTTCGACCGTTTACGAGCTTAGAGAGCGGTTCTCTTAAGAATATAAGTATAAACATAAACGCGATTATAAGTATATAGGGTACGCTGAACAGGTTGGTGTTAAATATAATCATACCGACCAGTCCCGCGCATATCATCGCGTAAAATATAAGTCCGCAAACTCCGCTTGTATCAAAAATCGCTTTACCGAAGTCGCCTTGCCTGATTGATGTGTAGATGTTCAGAAGCATCGCCACGCATAAAAGCGACATACCTATCCCGACCGCGATTAAAAGTATATTACTCGTAAAGGATGAACTCATTACCTCAATCGGTTTTTCTTCCATATGAAGAATACCCTTGTAGAACCAGTCCATACCTGTTTCGTAACCGAATACGCTTCCGTATAAAGCTCCGAATACCATTCCCGAGAATCCGCAGGGAAGAAGTATCTTTCCGATAGCCATCCGTCTCACGAACCACATAAGCGCTCCGGCGATCATAACGAGGAATCCGTGACCGACATCTCCGAACATTATTCCGAACAGAACTACGTACGTAAACGCTATAAACGCTGTCGGGTCAATTTCCTTGTACTTAGGTACTCCGTACATCTCAGTGTAGAACTGGAACGGACGCGCGAGGAAGAAGTTTTTAAGCTTTACGGGAGGAGAGAGCTGTAGCTCGTCGTTACCGTTGGAAACGCTTACTTCCACGCTTTCTATACTCTCAAGCTTAGTTTTAATCTCCTTAGCTTGTTTCTCAGGAACCCAGCCTGTAAGACAGAAGCTTTCGCCTCTTTCCATAGCGTGAGTTTTTATCGTCTGGTGAAGATTAAATTCAGCCGCTTTAGTGTAGTAGCTAAGAATCTTCTTTTCCTTTTCCGACGAATAATTTTCAATTTTTTTGTTGATTTGATCGAGCTGTTTTTTAAGCTTTTCAACATCCGCTTTAAGTCTTTTGTACTTTTCTTCGGGAGCCTCTTCCATAGAGCCGAAAGAACTTTTTTCGAAATACAGTCTAGAGAAGATTCTCTCCGCTTTTTCGTACTGAGTAATCGGAACGAAATATACCGCCCATATGTAAGTGCCTTCTTCGGAACAGGGGATAAACTCGATAAAATCGGTTTTAAAATTCTCTGTGCCGAGCTTTTTTACGTTTTCCTTGGGAATACGTCCGAATACCGCTTTAACATATTCCATCTCAAGCAGTTCTTCAATATTCCTGTCGATAGAAACAAAGTGGCTCGTTTCCTCTTTAGCTCTTTTACATTCGTTATATTCCTTTTGAAGCGCCGACCTTTTATTTTCGAGAGCCTCGACTTTTTCCGATAATCTTATCGAATAACTGTCGATAGTCTCAAAATCAGGGTTAAACTTTTTCTTCGTTCGGATATATCTGGGCGTAATCGAAAGTATCTTCATCACATTAGAGATGCGGTTAAGAGGTTCGCTGTACTTGCTCTGGGAAGTAAATCGGTTAAACCCCTGAATATCAGAGTAGAAGTTGCTTACCTCGTCGGGCTGGAAAACTTTTGACTTTCCGAGTACGGAAACTAAGTCGTCTATCGCTCTTTTATGGCCGATAATACTGAAAGCTTTTATATTTTCAACACTCAATTCAAATCACCTCCTTACAGACTATTAATATATTAGTAATGGTTTTATAACTTCTTTATCTACATTGTACCTCGCGCCCTCGATAATACATATTAAATTATGCAACTCAATTTCACAAAGGAAAATGTAGGACATCATAACAGTCGCGGGACTGTCCGAAAAATAAATATTGTGGCGGGCTTTTTTGAATCTTACGAGCAGCTCGAGTTCGTCAATTTGCTCGCTGTCTATTTTTTTAAGTATTTTACCCGTTCTGGTTTTAGCCATAATATTGTAAACGGATTCAACGTCGTCCGCCGCGCACATATCGAAAATAACCTTATCTTTTATACTTCCGTAGGGGAGTATATATTTAGCTATTATTTTATCGTCAGCGACATAATAATTCTTTAAACGAACTATATTTAAAAAGTTACGGCAGTCTATTGAAATCTGCAAAAGCTCTTTGAGCTCCTCTTTTTCAGTTTCGTCAAGCTTACTTATCGCTTCGAAAAGCTCTTTACAAAGTTTCGTGTAAAGCTTGTTTTCTATTTCGGTAATGGGAATACGTTCGCCGTTTTTTACGTTAAACTGTTTAAGTATCGGCTCGTAAGACGTTCCCCTCACAGCTTCTAAAAACTGTTCGTAGTTTTCCGCGTTAGCGAGTGTGTTTAGTTTAATCGAGGTCTTTTTCGCAATATGCGCGGGTACGGTCAGGTGATAAACCTGCTCGTCTCTCGAATTAAGCTTTGTAAGGATTCGGATAATCTCGTCGATTTCGGTTTTATGGGCGATATAGTGAGAGATATCTTCGCCCAAGCTTAACTCAAAACGACATATCGTATCATACTCGTTTATCTGATACTGTCGCAACAAACTTTCGAAAAGTCCGCGCCTGATTCCGCGCTCATTCGCTTCACCGAAAGCGTTAATATAGTGTGTATTTGATTTTAAATATGCCATAACATCGGAAACTTTTTCACAGTCCAAAAGCGCCTTATAGTCTTTTTCCGTGAGCCGTTTGCCGTATTTTGCCTTTACCCGCGTATAAGCGGCGTAGCTTGTACCTGACATTGTTATTACTCCTTGTCAAGCGTTCAGCCTCTGTAAAAAGAACCTCACGCAAGGTTAATTTCTTACTTTAGTATATCTTCGACGATTTCGTTAACCCATTTATCAGCGTTTTCGTCAAACTTTTTTTGAAGCTTCTCGGCGGAAGCTTTTCTCTTTGCCTCGTTAGCTTGGAATTTTTCGAGATTCTCTTTTTCAATTTGCTTTTTTTGAGCTTCGGCATTTACTTTAGCGTTAGCCATATATCTATCGTGAATCTGTTTAACTTCTTCGTCGATTTGGTTTTCGAGGGCTTCTTTCTGTTTTTTAGTTTCCTCGTTATATTTTTTCGCTTGTTCGTCTATATCGACGAGTTCCTTAATTACGTCTTTCATCGAACTCTCTCCTCAAAATTAAATAATAATATCGCTGTCTTCTATTCTCTCGTTAAAGAATTCTATCGCCTTCATACAAGGACGTCTTAGGAATAATCCTACAAACAGCGCTCCTAACACGAACAGCATAAGTATTCCTAAATTAGTCCAGTACGAACCTATATCCACTCCCGCGACCGCCTCTCTTAAAGCGTTTATGCCGTATTTAAACGGTAGATAAGTCGACATAGCCTTGAACGGAGCGGGGAGAACTTCTATCGGGAATGTTCCGCCTGAGCCGGCTACCTGGAGTACGAGTATAATTACCGAGAGCGCTTTTCCGAGCACGCTGAATGTGATAGTTAACGAGTAGATAATAAGCGAATATACAAAGCTTGAAATCATACTTCCTACTATGAATAACAACGGATCGGCACACTGAATTTTCAGGAAGAATAAATCTCCCAAAGCGATAACGAGCGCCTGAAGCTGAGATAAGATAAAGAATATAAGGTAACGTCCGAAGAACAGTTGAGTCGGTGTGGGGTTGTTGAGAGTTTTAAGCTCCCGCTTAGAGAACGCTACGCTTATAACCGCCACAAGCACAACTCCGCCTACCCATAAGCCGAGCGAGGTGTAGAAAGGAGTCATAGCCGAGCCGTAATTCTCAATCGGATAGATTCTCTCTTTTTCTGTTTCAACAGGGCTCGCGACAAAGTTGCCGAGCGCCTTAGGATTGTTGATGATCGGAGTTAAGAAGTTCTCAATCTTCTTGCTGTTTTTAAGATCGTTAACTCTTTCGATTAAGTTATCAATTTTCTTATCGGCGTTATCCAGTATATCATTAATGTTGTTGAATACATCGATGAGATTATCTACCGTATCCTCGCCGGAGTTAATAATTTTATTAACGGAATTACCCGAACCGATTGACGAAACAAATTCCGAAACATCGTCAAGCGCCGAGTAAACCTTACCGACGGAGTTGTCGATACTTTTCTTTTTATCCGCGAAATCCGACTTGATACCGGTCAATTCGGATTTACCCTCCGAAACGAGAGTTTTAATCTCGTTTTGAGTGTTTTTGGGAAGGCTTCCCGTATTTCTGATTACCTTACAAGCGTTGTTGATTTTGGTGATAATTTTCTGCTGTTTTGAAATCGACGCTTTAAGCTTATTGGTGAGCTTTGTGAATTTAAGCTTCGGAAAAGTGTCCTGAACTTTACCGATAACGGTGAGCGCCTTATTGTTTATATCTATAATCTTGCTGTTGATTTTAGTAACCTTGGAAAGCTTATCGGCAGCGCTTGCGGAATCGCCGCTTATATCGCCGAAAGCCTCGGTTAAATCTTCGTCAACATCGTTTATATAATCCCTGCCCTGGCCTAAGATATCCTCGAGCGATTCTGTAATCTGGGGTGAGGAAGAACTCAGTCCTTTTAATGCCTGTTTTATATCGGATGTCATAACACCCGCTTTATTTAAAGCTGATTTAACCTTCGGACCTAAATCCTCGTTGGTTTTTAAGAGTTCGTTTGTGGATTTTAAAGTAGTTACAAATAGGTCGTTTGTTTTACCGAAAGCTTTAATATCGTCCTTAGTATCATTTAACGCCGATATTATCTTATCGGAAAGCTCCTTCTTAGAGCTCGAAACAGTGTCCCCGGTAATATTTAAAACGGAAGCGATTGTTTCAGTCATCTTATCTACGTAGGTTGATTTTACAGCCGACTCAATAGCTTCAGCGCCCTTGTCTGTAATTTTGGGAGCGATAGCGTTTCTCTTTTCGTTTGAGTAATATTTTAGCTTAGCCTGGTTGAAGTCACCCGTAGTAATCGAGAAAAGGTTTTTACTAAAGTCTTTCGGAATAACTACCGCGGCGTAGTATTTGCCGTTTTTAACTCCGTCTAACGCTTTCTTTTCCGAAACAAAATCCCATCCCATTTTGGGATTGGCTTTAAGATTGTCAACTATTTTATCGCCCGCGTTAATTGAAAGCGAATTGTATTTATAGCCGTCGTCATTAGTACATACGGCGAAATCTAATCCGGCTGTGTTTGAGTACGGATCCCAGTTAGACGCTATATTAAACCACGAATATAGCGCGGGGAGTATAACTATACCAATTATTACGACGAAAACGATAATGTTTTTAGCCACGTTTTTA
>JAHKZS010000241.1 GCA_020626545.1 bacterium | reverse complement strand
TTTCGTTCTCCTTTTCCTTAATTCTGTCTCTTAAAACAGCGGCTTTTTCAAATTCCTGATTCTTAATCGCGGTATCGAGCTGTTCTTTTAGCTCGGCGAGTTCGTCTTTAGGTTCAGTCTCAGGGTTCTTTTCCTGTACCTCAACCTTTTTATAAGAAGGGCTGTTCTTGCCCATATGGGTTGTATTTCCGTGGATACGGCGGATAGTCGGGAGGATTCTGTCGGCGAATACCTCGTAACAATCTGCGCATCCCATCATACCTGTTCTCGCGATATCATTATAAGATGTACCGCAGGTTTCGCATCTTGTCGCCTGAGTTCTCGCGGGGAGAGCGTTTTCGAAAAAGCTTCCGAACAGCGAGTTAAAATCATCGGCAAAGCTGTTGGTGAAATCTGAGAATATATTGGAGTATCCCATCTCTTTTGCGCAGTCTGAACAGAGGTGATATTCCTCGAACTCTCCGTTTATAACACGCTTAACATGTGTATTAGCCTCGTTTTTATTGCATTTTTGACATTTCATAGTATCAGCTCCTTATTAATGTTAACAACATATTTTTAAAAATTCTCGCGCGTAAGATATCTTTTGTATCTCTCGGTATTTCTTTAAACACCCTTTCGCTGAGCGCGGAAGCTAAAAGCCTCGCGGTAGGTAAGTCTATTATTGACTGGTTATACATATTTTTAATCATTACCTCGGCGGTGGCTTTGTCGAGCGTTTCGCCTATCGAGTTAACTATATGCATTACAGCCGAGCTTTTATCCATATTAACTCGGGTTATACGGATATATCCCCCGCCTCCTCGGCGGCTTTCTACTATATATCCCTGCTCGGGAGTAAATCTCGAGGTTATAACGTAGTTAATCTGGCTCGGTACGCATCCGAGGTCGTTCGCGAGTTCATTTCTTCGTATCTCAGCGTTTCCGTTTTGTTCGTCGAGCATAGCGAGTATATGCTGGGCTACTAAATCACTCATACGCATTTTTTAATCATCTCCCTCAGGTCGATTTGACTTTCTTTGACCTTTGATGGTTTTATTATAGTTTGAAAGTCAGAGAAAGTCAAAGTCAAATAAAGTCAAATTACAGTCTGTTTTACTATCTAATCTCACCTATTCTCGATTATTCTAACTTTTTCTAACAAAATCAAACTTTTTAAAAAATTTTACTTTTATTTTATTGACACGCGTAGTATATATATGGTATATTATAGTTAACATATGAGCAGTTATTCATATGTTCAAATATTAAAAAGAGGTTATAAATATGTCAGATAAGATACCAGAGTTAGAGATACTGTTCGAGCTAGCCGACTTATTTAAGGTATTCGGAGATTCTACAAGACTTCGAATAATGTACACGCTTTTTGACGACGAACGCTCCGTTGGCGAAATAGCCGAACTGCTCAATATGGAACACAGCACTATCTCCCATCAGCTCAGAGTTTTACGCACAAATAAACTTGTAAAAATCCGCAGAGAAGGAAAACAGATTTACTACAGCCTTGACGACGACCACGTTAAAAAGGTTATCGAGATGGGACTTGACCACGTTTTAGAGTGAGGTTTTTATGAAATATAAACTTATAATGAACGGGCTCGACTGCGCCAACTGCGCGGCTAAGGTTGAAAAAGCGATTGCGAATACCGAGGGCTTCGAGGAAGTCAGCCTTGTTTTCGCGACAAAATCGCTTTACTTCCGTCACGTAGAGGACGACAATATAATAGATAAAGTTCAGAAAATCACCGACTCTATAGAGGACGGCGTAGAGGTAAGCTTTGAGGAACATAAACACGACGAACACCATCACTGTCACGACGGCGAGTGTCACTGTCACGACCATCACGAGCATAATCACGATAAAAAGGATATATCGAAAATCCTTCTTTTCTGCGCCATAGGAATAGCGGTAACCGCCCTGATACTCGATTTACTCAAGGTTAACGAAATCGCTGTAGCTATTCTCAGCGCGGCGGCGATAATAATGTCGGGATACAAGGTATGTATCTCGGGTGTAAAGTCGGTAATCAAGCTTCATATCGACGAAACAACGCTTATGACGGTAGCGGTAATCGCGGCGTTCTGTTTAGGACAATACGTCGAGGGCGCGATGGTAACGATACTATTCGGAATCGGCGAAATGCTTGAGGATAAAGCGGTTGAAAACTCACGCAGAAGTATAGAAAAGCTCGCCAATATCCGCGCGGACAAAGCTGTTATCGAACAGAACGGCTCTGAAACAACCGTTCACGCCGATGATGTAGAAATCGGAACGGAAATTATTATTAAGCCCTTCGCGAAGGTTCCGATAGACTGCGTAATCACCGAGGGTAAAAGTAATATAGATACCTCGGCTATCACGGGCGAAAGTATGCCGATTTACGCCGAAGAAAACAGCGAGCTTCTCAGCGGTATGGTAAACGGCGAAAACCTCTTAAAAGCCAAAACCACTAAACGCTTAGAGGACAGTACCGCCAGCCGTATCATAAAGCTTGTGGAAGAAGCTTCGACCACTAAGAGTAAGAGTGAAAAGCTTATTACGAGATTCGCCAGCGTTTACACTCCGATTGTAATTCTTATCTCGCTCGCGATAGCGTTTATACCGCCGATATTTTTCGGAAATATCACCGAATGGATTTACCGCGGACTTGTGTGCTTAGTAGCGAGCTGTCCGTGCGCGATAGTTATCTCGGTTCCTCTCTCCTATTACTCGGGAATCGGCGCGGCTTCTAAATACGGCGCGTTATTTAAGGGCGGAAAATACTTAGAAGCGCTCGCGAAGTCGGACGTTATAGCGCTCGATAAGACAGGAACTCTCACCGAGGGAATACTTACCGTTAGTAAAATAATTCCTTATAAGAATTATAAAGAAAATGAAGTTCTCGCTCTAGCCGCTGCCGTTGAGAAAAACTCAGCCCACCCTATCGCTAAGGCGATTAGGGATAAATTCAACGGAACACTGCCCGTTATGGATAACTACAAGGAACAGTCGGGCGGCGGAGTATCCGCCGGGTATGACGGAAAAACCGTCGAGTGCGTCGGTATAAGAAACCTCAAAGAAACTCCTAAAGACGAAGCTGACGCGTATCTGATTTACAACGGAGAGGTTATCGGAGCGTTTATACTTACCGATAAGGTGCGTAATGAAGCCGACGGAATTATTACTAAACTCAAAAACCTCGGTTTTAAAAAGCTTATAACCCTCACAGGCGACAGCAAACGTAACGCCGATAAGCTTAAAAGCGAATTAAAAGATATAACCGAGATACGCTCGGGACTTCTGCCCGAGGATAAGCTCAGAATTGTAAACGAGCTTAAATCCGACAGCAAGGGCGTATGTTTCGTCGGCGACGGAATAAACGACGCTCCCGTTATTACAGCCGCGGACTGCGGTTTCGCTATGGGGCTCGGCTCGGACGCGGCGATAGCTTCAGCCGACGCCGTACTGACTTCGGGTAACTTAACCGCTCTACCCAAGGCGGTAAAGATTGCTAAAAAAACAGTAAATACCGCGAAAGCGAATATAATATTCGCTTTGTGTATTAAAGCTCTCGTTATAATACTCGCCTCGCTCGGTATGGCGGCGATTTGGATGGGAGTTGTCGCGGATACGGGAGTATGTATGCTC